>DDMF01000135.1:24367-25354 GCA_002340515.1 Rhodobacteraceae bacterium UBA2553
GCGGGGCCGGTGCATTCCGCGGGCCTGCTGTTGGTCGACAAAGTTCCATGGCCCGTTGCTGACCTGCGCTGTGACTGGACTGAAGATTGCCCCATCAACACATTGGCGGCGACCTGGGGTGTCTATAAGCCACAACTCGACGCCTATGTTCAACGCGCCCTCGATCCACGAGAGGCCCCTTCTTACGGCGTCCCGGGCAATGAATAAGCAGGAATGGGGAGCGGATCGTTGGCAAAGCTTGATGCAGGCACATCCTCGCACAATAATGAGACATGGCATTGCGGTTTACCCTTAGACAGTTGGAATACTTCATCGCTGTCGGCGAAGAAGGCTCGATCGCGCAGGCGAGTGAACGTGTGAACGTATCGTCGCCCTCTATTTCCACAGCCATTTCGCAGATGGAGGAAGAATTTGGCCTGCAGCTTTTCGTGCGAAAACATGCCCATGGGTTAAGCTTGACCCAAGCAGGTCGCCAGTTTCTGGCCCAAGCCAAAAAGGTACTTGCCGAAGCCGAAGCGCTAAACCGATTGGCCAGCGACATTTCCGGCAAAGTCCAAGGCCCTTTGAACATCGGCTGTCTCTTGACCTTCACCCAGATGTTTCTACCCGCCATCCGTCGTGCGTTCGAATTGAAACATCCTGACACGCGGGTACAGCAATTTGAATTGGATCAACTTGGCATTATCGAACGGCTAAGGCGGGCAGAAATTGATGTGGCGCTGACCTATGATCTGGCCATTCCACCGGATCTGGAATTCGTCCCGTTGCGCGTCTTACCGCCCTACGCGATGGTACCCGAAGGGCACCCTTTGGCGCGCAAGAATCTGGTCTCGGTTGAAGAGTTGCTGGACTATCCAATGGTACTTTTGGACTTGCCCCTCAGCAGCGATTATTTCCTGAGCTTTTTTGACAAGACCGGCCGCAAACCCAAAATCGTCGAACGCACGCGGGATATGGCCGTCATGCGTTCGCTTGTGGCCAATGGGT
>DDMF01000135.1:25371-34095 GCA_002340515.1 Rhodobacteraceae bacterium UBA2553
ATGCGATTGCCAATACCCGCCCCTATTCGGACCTGTCACCTGATGGGCGCCGTCTCTGCTTTATCCCATTGGAAGGCGAGCAACGCCCCATGCGCCTTGGCCTGCTCATCCCAACCGGCACCCGCAACGTCCTGACCGTCAATGCCTTTATCGAGCATACGCAACAGCTCATTGCAGATTGGGGATATCCCGGTCTGACCGTAGCGCCCGCCCCCTAACCCCAACGCGCATCCGGGCCGATTGCCCCATAACAGACCCAAAACGGCGAAAGGCCTGCCATGACCGAACCGACCCGCACATTGGCAATACTTGACCAGCTTGTTGCTTTTCCAACCGTAAGCCACGACAGCAATCTGGCCCTTATTGATTGGGTCGAAAACCTGCTGAAAGACGCTGGATTTTCTGTGACGCGGATCTGGTCGCTTGATGAGAAAAAAGCAGGGCTTTTTGCGCAGATCGGACCAAAGATGGCCGGCGGTATCTGCCTGTCTGCACATACAGATGTTGTCCCGGTAGAAGGGCAATACTGGACCCGCCCACATTTTCAGATGATCCGTGATGACGCCCGCATTTATGGGCGCGGCACCACAGATATGAAGGGTTTTTTGGCCTCGGCCTTGGCAATGGCCGAAACTGCCGGGCGCACCAAACTGACTGCGCCGCTGAGCCTGGTGATTTCTTATGACGAGGAGGTCGGCTGTGCGGGCATCCAGCAGATGATGCCCGAGTTGAAGAAGCTTTTGACACAGCCCCGCGCCGTGATTGTGGGGGAGCCCACCCTGATGCAAGTGGCCACCGGGCATAAAGGAAAAACCGCACTGAAAGTCTCCTGTCACGGACAATCCGGGCACAGCGCCTTGGCCCCGGATTACATCAATGCCATCCATGTAGCCGCCAGTTTTGTGCAAGCCATGCGCAGGATACAGGACAGGCTTGCCGCTGGGCCGCAAGACAACGCCTTCACGGTCCCGTACTCAACGATCCATGTGGGCAAAATCAACGGCGGACATGCATTGAATATCGTGCCAGATTTGGTGGAACTGGAGGTGGAGTATCGTCACCTCACCCAAACGCCCAGCGCCGAAATTCAGGCGATGATAGAGAAAGCCGCTCGGGAGGTAGAGGCCGCATTTGGTCCCGTCGCAAAAATCACGATTGCCGCCGCCAACAGCTATCCCGGCCTTGAGACACCGCAGGAAGATCCGGTCGTGACATGGGCACAAACCCTTGTGCCAGACCGAACCCTCACTAAGGTTTCTTTCGGTACTGAAGCCGGTTTTTTTGCAGAACTCGGTTTGCCGGTAATTGTCATGGGGCCGGGCGATATGGCGCGTGATGGGCACAAGCCAGACGAAGGGTTGGACCTGTCGCAACTAGACGCTTGTGACCGGATGATGAAAAATGTGCTGCAGGAATTGACCCAATAGATGCCTAGAACTTAGGAAATAAAGGTAATCTCCGGCATGCGTTCAAGGATCGCGATATCATCCAGATAAACATCCGTCATGTCGTCAACAAAATGCTGCGACCAGCCGGGCAAATCGATTTCTTCTTCAACCGCCTCTTCAGAATGGAAGTATTTCAAGAACAACGACTGCACTTGAACGCGCTGTGCTTCCGTCAATTCAGGCCGCTCTGCCAGATAGTTTTCTAATCGCTGCACACCTTGTTCGGACATGACCTTACGCAGAATGTCATGTTCGCCAGCGAACCGGAATGTCGATCGAATGCCGGCAACTTTTTTCAAAATTTTCGGCCAGATCAGTGGCGTGTCTTCATTGCACCAAACGGTGATCGGGCAATCTGGATTACCTGCCAAAATATCTTTTACCACCTGCGACCAACGCAAGTTCAGAAGGTCGGCGCCCCCAGTAAACTCTTCCCACGTTTTTAGCGTTTGAGATTGGAAAACCGCTGGAACAAACGTCGCAGGGTTGCGAATGCCCAGAAACAACTCACAGCGATTTTGGCGAAACAACTCGCGCAACTCGCCGGTGTTCCGACCTGCATTTTGATAAATACGCCCGCCATTCAGCATCCAGGCGGGCACCCCGAGAAAGTTGGGATCCGTCACGATAAGACGAGAGACCTTTTGCTTTGTGATGATTCTGGCCAAAAGCCGTTCACGCTCTTCATCCGTGACATATTCTTTGGCCTGCTTTTCCAACAGCCGCACTACGTCCTTTTTGTAGGTTCCAGGGCGACGGATCATGACACCAAGAGCGGACAGCGCTTTCACATCTTTTCGGAGCGACCATGTCAATTGGCCGTTATCCGTGTGTGGCGCTCCGATATGAACCGCAATGGAAACGTCTCGCAATTTTTTAGCTGCTTCAGTTTCTGCCACAATTTCCCCCAGCACAGGTATTCAACGTCCTCGCATCAATGAACGCCCTTACGCCAATCGCTTCAACATTCGGCGGAAATAAACGTCATCGCGCTGGCGTAATATATATCGGCAAACCTGTTTGGCAAGGGCGGGGTGGTCGCGATCTAAGGCCAGATTGGCAAGCTCGCGTTGGAACCTTGGAAAGGTATGGCGCGCGCGCAATAGCCCGTGGAACTCATGCGCTGTCAGTTCGCCTGAAATGGCCTTTCGGGCAATGGTCTGCAAAACGCCCATCTGTGCCAAAGAAGACCCCAAACGGTGCCCCAACAGAGGGCAGCGCCAATAAGTTACATTGTCACCGGTGTAGCGCGCAGCGTGCGCCGCATCCGGACCAACGTAAGGGTCAAACATGATATGCACATCTCTGGCTGCTTGGCTGGAAATCGCCGCATCCCCAAAAGGGCCGGAAAAATCCCGGGACCAAGCTTTTTTGTAGCGCATTTCCCAAGGAACAAGTGTTTTATCCAAGGTCGATTGCGGACTGATCGTGAACACAGTCGATCCCGGAGCCGCCGCAGAATAGGCCGCCGCCGCATAACCCCCCATCGAGGCTCCGTAAAACACCACCCTCTTGAACTTCTTGAAAAACCCGCTGTCCTGAAGTTCGGTAAATTTCTGCGAAACCTCATCGCCGCGAAACCATGTCCAACCTTTGGCCATCACGCCCAGCATTGACCACCCTTGCGCTTCGATGAAATCAAATCCCCAAGGGCGCCGATCTTCGCGTTTCGTCATCGCAATGTCGAGGTTATCAAAGGTCACAACAAGCGTGTCGCTGCGTGGTACAAACAAAAACGAATGCTCACCAAGGTCAGAAAAGAATCCGTCTTTTCCAGCAAGTTCTTTGGCAACTTTTGACCACTCCCCGGCCGGTTCCTCTTGCGGCTCAACCGACATGACAACCAGCCCATTGCCGTCCCCTGTGGCCGCAACCAGTGTGTTGCAGGACCCATAGGTGTTCAGAAACGGATAACTGCCTGACCCTTTGCGAATTTCCATCACCACCCGACTGATCGGCGTAAGTGCCCGGTCAAGAACATGCTTTATTTTGTTGATTTTCGACTGCGCCCCAAACCCATTTAGCGACACAAGTACATCATAGGATTTCAGTGCTTTTGGCTTGGTCACAAATGTAATGGCATCCTCTTCTACACCGGCCTTTCGCAGTGTCGAGAGATAGGTTTCCTGATGCCGCTTATAGGGACCGAAATACTGCCCATCATCATCCAGGCAAATGACGTCGATATCGCAGCCATAGCGACGATGCAGTGCTATCGCCAACTCCGGCGCTTGACCGTTCACGTCTGCCAAACTGCGCACCTCATCAAGGTCTAACGCAGGCAATATGGCATCTATTTCAAACCGGTCACTCTTCATATTGCTTCAGTTGCCACTTTGGGATGCGTCGGAACAAAACTGATCCACCACGGCTGACTTGTTGGTCATAAGCGAAACCACTGTTGGACAGCGCATCGAAACACTTTTTAATACCGATCCGTTTGATTTTCCGCGTGTGGATTTCCAAGAAAACTTTGTCGATGCCGGTCAAATCAAGCGGGGAAAACAGGTCACGTTCGCCACCTTCAATATCAACAACCAGCGTATTGGCCTTAAACTCTTGGATGATGCTCGACAGGCGCAGCGCTGGCACATCGATGGCTTTTACATAGGCGTCGTCGTCGTCCAACGATGACGACCAAAACTGTTCGCGAACATAAAACTTAATTGGCCCCTCGGTGCCACTATCGTTCAGCCCAACGCAATTGCGCACCTCAGCAGTGGTTAAGCCATTCAGCGCATGCACCTCTTTGATGAACTCACACAGGTTGGGGTCCGCCTCGATACACAAAATATTTTTCACATCCAAACTTGTGGCCAAAAAGGATGAGATAAACCCGATGCCCGCGCCCAATTCGATCACGCGATCATCTTTGTCGATAAACTTTGGCGTCCCCATCACTTCATCCAACTCATAACGGTTTTTCCGAATTGAGCGTTCAATTTTTGGGGTGATCATCGAAGGGTTCAGGGGGATTTTGACGCCCTGGGTTTCCAGAATTTCTGTCACTTGGCCTGTCCTATCCGTGTAAGAACCGTAGAGTATTTATTGTGTTTGATCAGCACGTCGACCATGCCAAATTCCTTCAATGTATTGATGCCGCCAGACCCGCGGCGCACATCCAAAACAATTGCACCTTGATCATTCATCTGCTCATTAAACAACGTCCCATAGGTGCCTATCGGAAAGAGGAAGCCACAAGAAGACAAGCTAATCGCAAGGTCAAATTTCCCAAGGAAATCTGTATCCTCATCCAGTGGGTTCATCGTGGTGATTTTCTCTGACGGGACTCCATTTTTCTCAAGAAAGTTGCGGGCTTTGCGCAGGTTGGAATACCCACTTGCTTGGTTACGATACCCAAAGTGCCGATCCTCGCTGTCTTCGATGTCGATCAAAACCAGATCACACCCGTATTTTCGATACAGAATAAGGTCCACCAAACCGTAACCACACCCGATGTCCACCGCGCGTTGCGGCGCAACATCGTCTGCAACTTCAGCAAAATGACCATATTCACGCTGAGCAATTTTGAAAGCATCTTGCGTGATCTTTTCGCGATGCTCTGCGGCATAGGCCAGCAAAGGTGCATCGTCACCGTCAATCCAAGCATTCACCTCAGGGCCAACAGGACCAATCTCCGAACGCTGCAACACGAGGTTTCCCAAATCAGCATCTGTGAACATGGAAAAGTCCAACGAGCTTGGATCAATGGCATCCGAAGCAGCGGCTTCTTCAGGTGCCGCCGCCATCATATGTTGTGTCTTATATGGATCGATTTCGTGCTTTTTCAGCAGCTCATGTACATAGCATCCCTCTGCAGGGACACCGCCATATTTCGCGGCAATATTCCGGAAACGACGCCCCCAGAAATGGATCGACAATGTGTCGTCCTTGATCATGCTTCTGGTTTGATTGATACGGTTCGGGTTTAACGTGGCACCCGCTATTCTGAAAGGCACCGGGTAAATGACATGCCCCGGTTGCGAGTGGCGGATTTCCCCCGTGTCCTTCAAGAACCACGAAAGCGCGTCTGGTCCCCACACGCCCCATGGCAACAGCGATACATGTTCGCCATCTCCCCTGTCTTTTCGGGCTTGCAATTCCGCCTGTTTGGCGTCGCTGTACCAAGGTGGAATGGGGTATTCATCACTTGTGAATTTCATCATTGCTTTCAACGTCTTGGACGTTTTTGGTAGACGTAATACACCGTTGTTCACCAGTGGTTTTTCGTCGGAGATCCAGCCGTGAAAATGTTTACCCTTCAGCTTCCATGGCTGACAACAAAACGCATCTGTATCGGCCCAGACATAGTCCGTCTGATAAAGCATATGCAGCCGAAACACATCCGCATGATAGGCGGGGCTGCCGGTTTTGGCATGGCGGATAATGCTGTCAGCGGGCAGGATATCATTGGCGTCTTGTTGGCGCACACCATCTGGGATGCCTTTCACCTTATCATAGGTGAACAAAATCACCTCATGGCCGTGATCAACGAAGGATTTAAGACAGAGCTGTTCCAGCCAGCTCAGCTCTTCCCCCACCCAAAGCGATGCAATGGTCGGAAGTGCCATTGGTGTCTGCCTCCTCAACTCACAACTTTCGGCCATTTTTGACCGTAATTTCATGCCCTTCGCGGGCAAGACTTACAATTTTCTAACGACCTGAACGCATTCTTGTCAATGCGCCCACCACGCCCGTCCCGCCAACAGTGCGCCCATTTTCGGGTCATTGGTGCAAATATGCAAACACTGCATCCGGCCCGTTTTGCCACATATGTCTAATCCAAAAGGCATTAATGGTTGGTTTCGCCCTTCTCGACGGTAAACCAAAAATCATCACCTGGCTCATGATCCGCA
This sequence comes from Rhodobacteraceae bacterium UBA2553, assembly GCA_002340515.1. Taxonomy (GTDB): domain Bacteria; phylum Pseudomonadota; class Alphaproteobacteria; order Rhodobacterales; family Rhodobacteraceae; genus Aliiroseovarius. Next base: position 31,676 of record DDMF01000135.1, read on the forward strand.
ATCTCATCCGGAATGACGGCTGGCCCCGACAAAAACACATTGGCGCCAAAATGGGCATGCATCCGTGACAGGCGCTTCAACTTGCGGCTGGTCAGGATCTCAAACAGCTCTCGAAAATCTTCGCGGGTTTTTAGCTCTTCGATTTTGTCCCGGTGCATGTTGACCGAATGCGTATGCGCCGCAGCGATATCCGGGTCAGACAAAAGTCGGTCCATTTCGGCCCGAACGGCAGGGATCATCCGCTTGATGGATGTTTCTTCCTCGGCGTTGTTGTTCATTCGGAACCAATAAGACAGCCCCTGGTCCCGATCCACATGGTTCACCCGACCACGGTCCCGCTTGACCAAAAAGCTCTCGGCACTGCGCACCGCATAGTGATTAAGTTGCACCAGATCATAGCCATAGGTCGACATGGAACAGCGCCACCCATTTCGAAACATACTGGGCGGCATGTCCTTTCCTGATCCATTGACCCAACGAATATCTTCCCACAGCTGTGGTTTCAGCCCCTTAGGGCGATGCACTCCAAGTTTCTTGAAGATCCCAACATTGCGAAACAACGTTTTAAACCCCCAGGCCTGATGCGGCTTTCGGGTCACTTCAAAAGCGCAGCGATCAAAGGCTTCGATCATCAGCTCATCCTTGAAATCACGCACGTCGTTGTTACCAAAAAGACGCCAAGTCATTGAAATCATGTTGGCATCTCCGACCTCTTTGAACAGGTCAGGCAAACGCCCGTTGCCACATTTCACATTAATGAACTCGTCCACATCCATACAGACCAGCCAGTCTGAGTTGCGGATGACAGCTTCATCATCAGCCGCTTGCAAGGCGGCATGCTGCGGTTTCAGATCACCGTCACGAAAGGGATTGTCGCGGTGCTGAACGATGCCCTTTTCCTGCAACATATCCAGCATCGTATCGGTACCATCCGTGCAGTCATTGGTATACACCAGAAAATCATCCACCCCGATGACCCGGTGATAGGCGAGCCATTCCAGAATGAACGGGCCTTCATTTTTCATTGTGGTCACAATGGTGGTCTTCAGCGTCTTATTCCTGGACCTCTCCAGCTTTTCTTTGGGAATACGCACCGGCTTGCTGGCAAAATAGCCTGTGGCCAGATCCAACAGAACATCAGCCTCGACCAAGCTGGTTTTTGGCACAATTTTGGACACGGAGTCGGTCGGGTGACGCAAGGCCATAAAACGATAAAACGGCACCGTCACATCAGGATCAGCTTCAGCGCCCACCACGCGGATCAACCGCCAGATTGCCCTTTTCCCGAGCTTTTTCGGGGCTATGCACCAGCGTCTGCGAACCGCATCTGAATCAAATTGCAAACAAATATGATCCGCAAAACTGGCCACATCTCCGACGCGGACACGCCATGGATAGGCTTGCCGCCCCTCAAGCGCCACGTAACCCGAAGGCGAACTTGTGGCCAAATCAAATACCGATGCCCCGTCAGGCCCAATGATCAAATCAAACAGATCGACATTGGCTACCGCCCGCGCCTCACACAGAAACCGCGCGCGCATGATTTCGTAGACGATCATCTCGCCCAGCGGGGATGTCCACGGGTCGGCGGCAGGAATTTCCATCCGGTCTTTTCCCGGCGCGCCATGGACATTGAAGGGATGCGCCTCATCCGGCAAATCATACTTGCCAAGCTGGCTCTCGGAATGCACCACAAGCAGCTGTTCCAGATCACCCAATTTGCTTATTTCACCGGCTAGGGCCGCGCTAAACTCTGCGCTGTCTCTGGGCTTTGCGCGGTCAATAATCACAACCCCCTGCATCCGGTGCCGGGCAATATGATACCGAATCCATTCGACTGTCGTTTCAACGGTCTCACCATTGCGGACCGCAACCAAGACATTCAGATCATGAAACAGATCTGTTTCATTCTCACTCAGGACAATCTCTTTTGTCTGCCCCTGTAATCTGATGGTAAGCCGGTCGCAGTCATTATCATATGCAAGATCAACCACAGGCGCGCCGCCAAAATTATGTACGGTCATTTTCTGTGGCTCGGGAGAGATCTGAAGCCCTTCGACCTTGGATCGGGACGCAAAGAACAACCGCACAACCCGGCGGTCGTCGAATTCGGTTTCAACAGCGTCCAGCAATACGGCGTTGTCGAAAGTGCAAACCGTTAGTTTACGCTCCATCCATGTCGCGGACTCTTCGTTGGTGCTCTGCCCAGACGTCATACTCGATTGCTCTTTTGCCAATTTCTTTTTTGTGCATACCGCGGACATACGCGCGCGCATGACATGCTTATAGCAGCATGATTGCCGTTGGGGCCACAGGGCGCAATGGGGAAAATCCTTCTCACGCAATCCCACCACAGAAAACGCCGCCACAGGCATTTGCTATGGCGGCGTCAAATTTGTTCAATTGGCAGGCGGATCAAT
>DDMF01000121.1:0-1429 GCA_002340515.1 Rhodobacteraceae bacterium UBA2553
TAATATCGCACCGGGCGCCATTGCCTGTGTGACCTCACTGGATCTGAAAGGCGACGAGCCTGCGATGAACCAATTGGCGCGCCGTTTGGGGGTTCCGTTTCGGGTGTTTACCGCCGAGGAGTTGGAAGCGGAAACCGCACGTCTCGCCAACCCGTCAGACGTTGTGTTCGCCGAAGTCGGTTGCCACGGTGTATCCGAAGGCGCCGCTTTGGCCGCCGCTGGACCTGATGCGGAACTGGTGATCACCAAGGTAAAAACCGCCAACACCACTTGCGCGATCGCACGCAGCCCCGAAGTGATCACCGAGATGCGTGGCCGCACCCGTGGCAAACTCTCGATCGTGTCCATTGGGCCGGGTCAACACACGTGGCGCACGCCCGAGGCCAGCCATCTGTTGCAAGAGGCAGAAGAGCTGGTGGGCTATGGTCTTTACATCGACCTCATTGGTCCACTGGCCGCTGGCAAAACCCGCTCTGATTTCCCGCTGGGCGGCGAAGAAGATCGCTGTCGTTACGCGTTGGAGCAGGCGGGTAAAGGCAAAAATGTCGCCCTCGTGTGTTCGGGGGATGCGGGCATTTATGCGATGGGCGCGCTCGTGTATGAACTCTTGGATCGCGGGCCCGATGAAAAAGGCGTCTCAGATGCCGCCCGCCGGGTTGAGGTGGTTTCGACCCCCGGTGTGTCCGCATTGCAAGGGGCCGCCGCCCGTGCGGGTGCCCCATTGGGTCATGATTTCTGTGCGATTTCGCTGTCGGATCTGCTGACCCACCGCGAGGATATTATCAAGCGTCTGCGTGCCGCCGCTGAGGGGGATTTTGTGATCGCCTTCTACAACCCCGTGTCCAAAACGCGCCGCACTTTGCTGGCCGAGGCGCGTGACATTCTGCTCAAGCACCGCCCGGCTGATACGCCTGTTATGCTTGCATCGAACCTTGGCCGTCCAACCGAAAACATCCGCTATCGACGTTTGGACGAATTGCAGGTGGATGAGGTTGATATGTTGACGGTTGTGCTGGTTGGCAGCTCAAACTCGCGCCTTGCACAATTGGGCGAAGGCCCCCGTATGTTCACACCGCGCGGCTATGCCCGCCGCATTGACGGAGATCTGTCATGACCGTTTATTTCATTGGTGCCGGCCCCGGCGATCCCGAGCTTTTGACCCTCAAAGCGCAACGCATTATTGGCGAATGTCCGGTCTGTCTTTATGCGGGGTCTTTGGTGCCGCCAGAGGTTGTGGCCTGCGCGCCCGACGGGGCAAAGGTGATGGACACCGCCCCCATGACCTTGGATGATACGCATGGTGAAATCCTTGCCGCCCACAAACGCGGTGAAAACGTCGCGCGGGTGCATTCCGGTGATCCGTCTTTATACGGCGCAATTGCCGAACAGATCCGCCGCCTGAAAGCCGATGGGATTGATTATCAGGTCA
>DDMF01000121.1:1444-5709 GCA_002340515.1 Rhodobacteraceae bacterium UBA2553
TCCCGCCGCCGCCGCGCTGGGGCAAGAACTGACTATCCCCGAGGTGGCGCAATCCATCGTCCTGACGCGGATGTCGATGCAATCGACCTCCATGCCCGAAGGCGAGACGCTGGAGAATTTCGCCAAGACCGGCGCGACGCTCGCGATCCATTTGGCGGTGCGCAATATGCGTGAGATTGAACGGGTGCTGACGCCCTATTACGGGGCCGATTGCCCGGTGGTTGTTGCCTACCGCGTTGGCTGGCCGGACGAGATGTTGATCCGTGGCACCATTGCCGACATTCGCAAAAAAGTGCGCGCCGAGAAAATCACCCGCACCGCGTTGATCCTTGTGGGTCCTGCCTTAAACAACGTGCGCGACTTTAAAGACAGCGCGCTTTATGATCCGAAAATCCCCCATGTTCTGCGCCCGGTGGTTGGCGTTGAACTGGTCGAGGACGTCAACACCTAGGGGTTGAAATATCCCTTCGTAGGTCGTGGGAAACCCCCGCGACCTGTCACGCCCTTGTTGCATTTCCAGCGCAATATCAGGCGGAAGACCCGGAAAAATCCAAAAATCTTCGCATGTTATACAATGGTTAACTTGACCGAACGCATGATCATGTCATGATCTGTATCCGTTATGGGAGATGGGTAATGCTGGAATTTTTGCCAAAAGAGGTGCGTGAAGGGCTGGATGCCGCCCGCAAACGCGACCTGAAAAAGAAATCCCGCCTGCGTGTGCGCGTGGACGACGAAGTGTTTCCGGTGCTGAAATTTTGGGACACCGGCTTTTCGCTGGATGCGGAACGCGCGCCACATCTGCGTGGGCTGGTAGATCTATATGATGGCACGCGGCACCTGTACCAATGCCTGATCATCGCCTCGGAAGAAGAGGTGGGACAGATGAGATATGAGTTTAAGCGCAAAGCAGAAGCCCATGATCAAGCCCCGCTGGATTTTGTCCGTGAAGAATTTGCCCCCGTTGGATTGATCGCCAAAGGGGCGTAATCGCGTTGGTTAAGTCCAATCGCTACGGCCCTTAGGTGGCTGTGGTTCCGACATTATGGGCGAATTTCGACTTCGGTGCCGTCAGGCGTAATGGCCCACAGCTCTTCGATTTCCATGTCGGAAACGGCGATGCAGCCTGCTGTCCAATCATAGGGAATGGTCACAAGCCGACCCGCGCCATTGGGTTGACCGTGGATGAAGATATCTCCGCCAGGGCTGACGCCTGCGATCTCGGCGCGCGCGATGTCTTCGAGTTGCGGATAATCAATTCCCAAAGACAAATGATAGGCGCTTTTGGGATTGCGGTGGGTAATTTTAAAAACCCCCTCAGGCGTTTTGCCGTCCCCTTCTTGCTGCTTGTCACCATCAGGGGCAAAGCCAAGGGCGATTTGATAGGTTTTTACCTCTTTGCCATCCCGAAACACGGTGAGGGAACGTGCGGATTTCTCAATCAGGATGCGATCAATTTGCTCGGTGACCGGCTCCATTATGGGCGGCGGTGCGGGGGGATTAAGCCGATCCCAAACCAGCACGCCAATCAGCGCGATGACGGTCAGTAATGTCAGGCGGGAAAAGAGGCGGGATAAGATCTGCATGGGGCCAATTACGCAGCCCCAGATCGTGGATGCAACCGGTCCCCGCCCAACCTTATGGGCCAAGCGGGAACCTGCTTAACCGTTACTGAAGGTCGGAAAAAGCATGCTGCATACGGGCAACTGCATCTTCAACACGTGCGCCTTGGGTGGCCAGGTTGAAGCGCTGGAACCCTTCGCCGCCGGTGCCAAAGGCAGGGCCGGGGCTTACGGCGATTTTCGCGGTGTCGCGGATCCGGGCGATCACGTCATCGTGGCTCATCCCGGTGCCGGTAAAGTCGACCCACGCCAGATAGGTAGATTGCAGCGGCATGGATTTCAAACCGGGGATGGCATTGATGCCCGCATCAAAAATCGCGCGGTTTTTAACGAGATGCTGTAATTGCGCGTCGACCCATTCCGCACCGTCCGGGGAATATGCGGCGGTGATCATGTCGACACCCAATGAGGCCGGGCCATAGTCCAGCGTCGACAGGCGTTTACGCATCGCGGCGCGCAGATCAGGATCGGCGATGATCATATTTCCGGTGCGCATTCCAGCGATATTGAAGGTTTTTGATGCGGCGGTCAGGGTGACAAGGCGCGATATACTTTCGGGTGCGGCGACGGCTGTCGGCACATGGGTATGCTCTGCATAGACAAGGTCGTGATGGATTTCATCAGACACCAACAACAGGTCGTTGCGCTCGGCAAACTCCGCCACCGCGCGCAGCTCTTCCGGGGTCCAAACGCGACCCGATGGGTTTTGCGGTGAGCAGAACAGGATCGTTTTCTCATCGCCGGTCAGGCGGGACTGTGCGTCGTCCAGATCAAGCACATAGCTGTCACCGTCGCGCGCCAGCGGGCATTCCACCACCTTGCGACCGGCCTTATTCACCTTCAGGGCAAATTCATGATACACGGGCGTAAAGATCAGGATGCCGTCGCCCGGGTTGCTCCAAATATCGAGACAGAGGGCAATGGCGTTGCCCAGACCTTGGCTGGTCAGCACCCAGTCCGGATCCACATCCCAGCTGTGGCGGGTTTTCATCCACCAGCTGACGGCATTCAAATATTCCGGATGTTCCCAGGAATAGCCAAACACACCAAGATCAGCGGCGCGGCGCACGGCGTCCCGCACGCAGGGCGCCGTGGCAAAGTCGCTGTCGGCGGTCCACATCGACAGGCCATCCTCTTGTGGCACCCCAAAAAGCTGTTCCATTTTGTCCCACTTCGAAGAATGGGTGCCGCGGCGCTCGATAATCTCGTCGAAAGTCATATTGTCTCCTTGTTGATGGCAGGTTAGCCGCCTGACGGCGGGGTGCAAGGGGCCGCATGGGCATGCCTGATTTTGGGTGATCCTCTCACTTTCGGCATGAAATTGAAATGGATTTGCGAGTGTTTGTAAGAATTTGAGAAATCCTCACGGAAATGAAGATCAAGCGGTGACAATATCCCATCACACTTCATTCGTCGCGGGGGCTCTGGGAAAAATGTGCGGCTATTCGGGGCCATCGCACCGGTCTGCGCACTGTACCATTGCAGGACGGGCTGCATTGTCCTAAATCCCCTTTATGAGCATTCGAAATATTCTGATCCACCCCGACCCGCGCCTGAAAAAGCAGGCAGACGCTGTGCCCGACCTGTCGGACGAGCTGCGACTGCTGGCTGACGACATGTTGGAAACCATGTATGACGCGCCGGGCATCGGTCTGGCGGCACCCCAGATTGGCATCAACAAACGGCTGATTGTGATGGATTGCGTGCGCGAAGAGGATGACACGCCGAACCCGATGGTGATGTTCAACCCTGAAATCATTGGCGCCTCGGATGATCTGAACACCTATAACGAAGGGTGCTTGTCGATCCCGGAACAATACGGTGACGTGACCCGCCCGAAAGAGGTGGCCGTGCGCTGGCTTGATGTGAATGGCAATGTGCAAGAGGCCGAATTTGACGGGCTTTGGGCGACCTGCGTGCAGCATGAAATTGACCATCTTGATGGCAAGCTGTTCATTGATTACCTCAAGCCGCTGCGCCGTCAGATGATCACCCGAAAGATGCAAAAGCTGAAACGTGAATTGGCGCGGGGGTAAGGTGAGATGGTTGTGAACGCTCACCGTCCGTACGTGATGTGGCCAAACAAAGCGCTGCGCACGGCCGCTGACCCTGTCACGGAAATCACCGACGAGATCCGTGCGATTTGGGATGAGATGATTTTTGCGATGGACAGTATGCCCGGCGTTGGCTTGGCGGGACCACAATTGGGGATCATGCAGCGTCTGGCCGTGGTGGATTGTTCAGACGCGCGGGGCCAGGCGGTTCGGATGGCAAACCCGGAAATCCTGCACGCGTCTTCACAATTGCGCACCCATGAAGAGGCCAGCCCAAACCTGCCCGGTGTCTCCGCTGCGTTTGAACGCCCGCGCGCAGTGACGGTGCGGTTTTTGAATGCGGATGGAGAGATGGAAGAGCGTGACTTTGTGCACCTCTGGGCCACCTCCGTACAGCATCAAATTGATCACCTGAATGGCAAGATGTATTTCGACAACCTGTCCAAGGTGAAACGCGACATGCTGTTGAAAAAAGCCAAGAAAGCCAAGCGATGAAACTTGTGTTCATGGGGTCGCCCGCGTTTTCCGTGCCTGTGCTTGAGGCACTGGTTGAGGCCGGACACGAGATTGTTGCCGTGTATTGTCAGCT
>DDMF01000121.1:5769-6113 GCA_002340515.1 Rhodobacteraceae bacterium UBA2553
CCATCCGGTGTCTTTGAAAGGCGCGGACGAGCAAGCAGAGTTTGCGGATTTTGGGGCCGAAGCTGCGGTGGTTGTCGCCTATGGTTTGATCTTGCCGCAGGCTATTTTGGATGCGCCCATATATGGGTGTTTGAACATCCATGCGTCGCTCTTGCCGCGTTGGCGGGGGGCGGCGCCGATCCACCGTGCAATCATGGCGGGGGACGCGGAAACCGGCATTTGCATCATGCAGATGGAAGCTGGGTTGGACACCGGGCCTGTGCTTTTGCGCGCGGCCACTGCGATTGGGGCCGAGGAAACCACGCTGGCCTTGCATGATCGGCTTGCGCCAATGGGCGCGCGGA
>DDMF01000121.1:6163-12651 GCA_002340515.1 Rhodobacteraceae bacterium UBA2553
CGCGCGGCTGATTGTTAAGGCGCTTGCGCAGCTGCCGGATCTGACACCTGAAGTACAGGCGGAAACGGGCGTGATCTACGCAGAGAAAATCCTGAAAGACGAAGCCAAGATTGATTGGACCCGCCCCGCTGTCGAGGTTGATCGTCACATTCGCGGTCTGTCGCCGTTTCCCGGTGCAAAATGTCAAATCGGCGAGGAGCAGGTGAAACTGCTGGCCAGCCGGTTGGCACAGGGGCAGGGGACACCTGGCGAGGTGTTGCAAGCATTGCCAGAACTCGGGTTGACCATTGCCTGCGGATCGGGGGCGATCGAAGTCTTATCCGCTCAGCGCCCCGGTAAACGTGCAATGGCGGCGTCTGACCTGCTACGCGGGTTTGAATTACCTGATTACGTGAGTTGAGCGACTTGACGCGGGCCAAGCCTGTGGCATTGTTTTCTAGTTTTCTAGTTTTCTAGTTTTCTAGTTTTCTAGTTTTCTAGTTTTCTAGTTTTCTAGTTTTCTAGTTTTCTAGTTTTCTAGTTTTCTAGTTTTCTAGTTTTCTAGTTTTCACCGACAGCCGTTGGAATTTCAGAGGCGCACCCCCATATGTTTCCTATGAGTGTTTTATTCCTGATCATCATCGGCATTGCTGCCGGTTTCATCGCCACCCGTCTGATGGGGGTCGAGGCAGACCTTATCACTACCATCTCTGTCGGCGTGTTAGGTGCGCTGGCAGGGGGGCTTTTGCTGCGCGGGCTTTTGGCGCTTCTGGGCATGGCGGCGGGGTTTGTGGGGGCGATCCTTGGGTCGCTTGCTGTGTTGTGGATTTACAAAACCTACATCGCAAAATAGTCGAACCTCCGGGTGATTTAAGACTTCGTTAACCTTGATGAAGCAATGCTTTCTGCATGTGCTATATTGCTCCTCTCCGCACTGCTTGGGCAGTGGTCTTCGGCCTCCTATTGGCCGCGCCTGCATTTTCTGGCGCTTGGCCGCGCGGGGACGGTGATATATTTTTGTCCCTCCATACCAGCCAGGACATGGACGGGCTCGACACTTATCCGTTGGTTTCACTTTACGCGGAATACGGTCTGACGGCGGCGTGGACTGTTGGGGGAAAGGTGGAATATGACACGCAAAACCTGCTGTTCTCGCAAGGCGAGGTCTTTGCCCGTTGGCATTTCCCCTCAAGCAACAGCCCCTTCGCAAAGGCGATCAGCCTCACTGTGTCTGGTCTGGAGGGGGATGACATTCGTGCTATTCCCGCGTTTCATATTGGCCGCGGGTTTGAAACGAAACTTGGGGGCGGGTGGTTTGACGCCAAGCTGAACGCTGACATTCCCGTGTCTGATGGGGCGACTGGATATGGCCTGTTTGCACAGGTTGGATTAAAGCCCACCGATCGGTTGATGACGATGCTGTCCATTGATGTGTTCACCGATGACAGCGAGACCTATACCAAGATCATGCCCGCGGTCGCATGGCAATTGCGCAACGGGCATCATGTGCATTTGGAATGGACGCAAACGGTCACACCCGCCCAAATCAGCAAAATCTCTTTGGGCTACTGGTTGGAGTTCTGATCACTCCTTAAAAGGGGCCATTCCCGCGCGGGCCAGCTCGTCCGCACGTTCGTTTTCCGGGTGGCCAGCGTGCCCTTTGACCCATTCCCATGTCACGTGATGACGGGCTTGGGCTTCGTCCAATCTCTGCCAAAGGTCAACGTTTTTCACCGGCTTTTTGGCGGCGGTTTTCCAACCGTTTTTCTTCCAGCCAAAAATCCAGCCGGTCACGCCGTTTTTCACATAGGTGCTGTCGGTGATCACTGTGATGGCACAGGGTTTCCCAAGCGTTTCCAGCGACATAATCGCGGCCATCAATTCCATCTGGTTGTTGGTGGTCAGCGCTTGCCCGCCCTTGAGTTCGCGGGTTTTGATCACCTTGCCGCCCTCTTTGGCCTGCAAAAGCGCCCCCCAGCCACCGGGGCCGGGATTGCCTGAACAAGCCCCATCAGTATAGGCAAAAAACTCAGCCATCTGTGGCTCCTTTCGCGTGCAGCACAATCCAATCCGAGATCCGACCGTCAAGTCCGGCCCCGGCACCGATGATACGATGGAACGGGATGAAGCCGTTATGGGTCAGAAGATCGGTCAGCTCATCTTCTTGATAATACGTATAAAAGCGGCCCAAACGGTCGCGGGCCTCTCCTTTACCCAGCTTCAAGCCGATGTGAAAGACCCCACCGGGTTTTAGGGCAAGGCGCAGGCGAGAGAGGATATCGGGCATCTCTGCGCGCGGCAGATGCAAAAGGCTGAAATTGGCCCAGATCCCGTCGTAAACCCCTTCGCCCGTGATCTCTTGGAACAAAGCCTGTCGTGCGGCCACACCGCGGGCCACGGCACGGGCCACCATTTCGGCAGAACCATCCGTGGCATCGACAGTAAAGCCGTGCGTCATCAACTCCAACGCGCTTGAACCGGGTCCACAACCAAGATCCAGAACATGTCCGCCCGGGGACAGGCTGGCGACGAATTCGGTCAGTCCTGGCGTGGGTTTTTGCGCCACACGTCGTTCGTATTCCACAACCTGGGCATCATAAACCGCTAGGGTTTTGTGGTCGGCGCTCATGCCTTTTCGCGCAGCACGCGGGGCACTTTGAATTCGATATTTTCCTGTGCGGTTTCAACCAGCTCCAGCGTCACATCGTATCGGTCGCGAAAGGCGTTGATCACCTCATCGACCAAGACTTGCGGGGCTGATGCGCCGGCGGTCAAACCCACGGACGACACCCCTTTGATGGCACGCCAGTCAATTTCCGTCGCACGCTGCACCAGCATGGAATAGTCACAACCGTTGGCGCGGGCCACTTCCACCAAACGGCGCGAGTTGGAGCTGTTTGGCGCGCCGATCACCAGCAAAGCCTGCACCTTTGGCGCCACCGCCTTCACGGCCTCTTGGCGGTTGGTGGTGGCGTAACAAATGTCTTCTTTGTGGGGCCCGACGATCTTGGGGAACCGCGCGTTTAAGGCGGCTACAATCCCGGCGGTGTCATCCACAGAAAGGGTGGTTTGGGTGATATAGGCAAGGCGGTCTGGGTCACGTGGGGCAAGCGTGGCCACATCCTCAGCGGTTTCAACAAGCAAGACCTCGCCCTCTGGCAATTGTCCCATGGTGCCGATGGTTTCGGGGTGGCCCGCGTGACCAATCATCACCATCTGCAAGCCGTCTGCAAAATGGCGTTCGGCTTCGATATGCACTTTGCTGACCAGCGGGCAGGTGGCATCGACATAGACCATTTCGCGCCGCGAAGCCTCGGCCGGGACCGCTTTTGCGACACCGTGGGCAGAGAAAATCACCGGGCGATCATCCGGGCAATCTTCCAAGTCTTCGACAAACACCGCCCCTTTGTCGCGCAGCCCATCAACGACGAATTTGTTATGCACAATCTCATGGCGCACATAAATCGGCGCGCCCCATTTCTCGATCGCCATTTCAACGATCTTGATGGCACGGTCGACACCGGCGCAAAAGCCATTTGGCGCGGCGAGGTACAGGGTGAGGGCGGATTTGGTCATGTTGGATTTGGTCATGGCGCGTTCCGATGTTGGTGCGGCGTTGGGCGTTTGGGGCAGTTTTGCCGCAAAACACGCGCGTGGGAAAGGGGCAAGACGCGGCGGCCCAGAACTTGGCAGAGATTGGGCAAGAAAAAACCGGAGCGCGCGGCCCCGGTTTTTCAGTGATAAGCGCAGAGTTACTCTTCCGGAGTTGGCTCTTCGCGGTCAAATTCCCGCGGGGGGCGCCCGATGACATCTTTCAGCTCTTCCAACTCGATGAAATTATCGGCCTGACGGCGAAGTTCGTCTGAGATCATCGGCGGTTGGCTGCGGATGGTGGATACCACCGACACCCGAACACCTTTGCGCTGCATCGCGGCCACAAGCGGTCTGAAATCCCCATCCCCTGAGAACAGAACTGCGTGGTCGATATGTGGCGTCAATTCGAGGGCGTCTACCGCCAGCTCGATGTCCATATTGCCTTTGACTTTACGCCGACCCATTGAATCAGTGTATTCCTTGGCGGGTTTGGTCACCATGGAAAAGCCGTTATAGTGGAGCCAGTCCACCAGCGGGCGAATGGGCGAATACTCGTCGTTTTCCAATAGCGCGGTGTAGTAAAAAGCGCGAAGCAATTTACCCCGTCGCATAAACTCCTGACGGAGAAGTTTATAGTCGATGTCAAACCCCAGTGACTTCGCAGCTGCGTACAGGTTCGCGCCATCGATGAACAGCGCCAGCCGTTCGTCTCGATAAAACATTTATGGTCCTTTCCAAATAAACTTCGCCAACAAATCCGTGAGTGATAATGAGTGTAACTGTTACCGAAGTATGGTGTGCAATTTAGGGTATGAATCAGATGTCGCAAGAAGCACTTTTGGACAAGTATAGCATAAAAAGCCTCATTGCGCTTGGAAGTAATGCAAACAGGGACTTGGCGTTATCTCTTGGGTTGGTGAAAGCTGCTATTTTACAACTAGAAGGAGATGGATTGCGAATCACTGCAACCAGTCAATTTTATCAAACACCGTGCTTTCCCGCCGGGGCTGGACCGGACTTTGTGAACGCCGCAATTGAGGTAGAAACGGCGCTGTCGCCATTAGAATTATTGCAACTTTTTCATCAGGTAGAGGCACAGTTTGGCCGCGAACGTCCGTCGCGTTGGGCGCCGCGCACGTTGGATATTGATTTGATTGCCTGTGGGGATTTGATTTTGCCGCACCAAGACGAGCTTTGCCGCTGGATGGATTTGCCATTGGAAGCGCAAAAGCAGGTAGCGCCCGACGAGCTGATCTTGCCGCATCCGCGCCTGCAAGATCGGGCCTTTGTACTGATTCCTTTGGCGGATATTGCCCCTGACTGGACCCACCCGCTGACCGGTCAAACCGTAGCCAACATGCTCAAAGCGCTGCCCGAGGCGGAAAAAACCGGTGTGCGGCCCCTGTGAATGCCGCAATGCCGCGAATTTCGGCTTGTAAAGCCATAGGCAGGGTCTTAAATAGGCCTTTCGCATCCCCTTGCAAGGAATGGAGCTGAACATGGCACGCGTTACTGTTGAAGATTGCGTTGACAAAGTCCCGAACCGGTTTGAACTGGTCATGCTGGCATCGCATCGTGCCCGCGAAATTGCGGCTGGTGACGCGATCACCGTGGACCGTGACAACGACAAAAACCCAGTTGTGTCCCTGCGTGAAATCGCAGACGAGACCCAGACCGCTGACGAGCTGCGCGAGCGTATGATCGAGAGCCACCAAACTCAGATCGAGGTTGATGAGCCGGAAGAAGATCAGATGGCTTTGCTGATGGGTGCGGAAGCGGCGGATAAGCCTGCGGATGACGACATGTCAGAAGAAAAGCTGTTGCGTGCGTTGATGGAAGCGCAAGGCCAGGGCTAAGCGACAAACTCGGGAGAGGTTGCGGGTGACGAACTGGCAAGAAGAGCTGACGCATCTCGATATTGATGAGCTCATTGAGCGGATCGCGACCTATAACCCGAAGTCGAATTCAAAATTGATCCGGGCGGCGTTTGAATACGGCGCCCGTATGCATTTCGGGCAGTATCGCCATTCTGGTGATCCCTATTTTACCCACCCCTTCGAAGTGGCCGAAATATTGGCCAATATGCAGCTGGATGATGCCACCATCATCACGGCGTTTTTGCATGACACGATTGAGGATACCGGGTCGACCTATTCCGAAGTTTCCGATCTGTTTGGCCGCGAGGTGGCCGAACTTGTGGATGGGGTCACCAAGCTGACCAATTTGCAACTGTCGAGCTCGGAAACCAAACAGGCCGAAAACTTCCGCAAGCTGTTTATGGCGATGTCAAAAGACATGCGGGTCATTCTGGTCAAGCTTGCTGACCGTCTGCACAATATGCGCACGATCCGGGCGATGCGCCCAGACAAACAGGCGCAGAAATCCCGCGAAACCATGGACATCTACGCGCCGCTTGCCGGTCGGATGGGCATGCAATGGATGCGCGAAGAGCTTGAGGATATGGCGTTCCATGTTCTTAACCCCGACGCGCGCAGTTCGATCATGCGGCGGTTCCTGCGGCTGCAAAAAGAAAGCGGCGATGTGATCGAAAAGATCACCGGCGACATTCGCCATGAATTGGCCGAAGCCAAAATCACTGCTGAGGCCTTTGGGCGTGCCAAGAAACCCTATTCGATCTGGCGCAAGATGCAGGAAAAGGATCAAAGCTTTTCCCGACTGTCCGACACCTACGGTTTTCGCGTGATCACCAAGAATGAGGCCGATTGTTACCGGGTGCTTGGTGTGATCCATCAACGCTGGCGCGCGGTTCCAGGCCGGTTCAAAGATTATATCAGCCAACCGAAATCCAACGGCTATCGCTCGATCCACACCACCGTGTCAGGGCGTGATGGCAAGCGGGTTGAGGTGCAGATCCGCACCCGCCAAATGCACGAAGTGGCAGAGGCAGGCGTGGC
>DDMF01000121.1:12660-14626 GCA_002340515.1 Rhodobacteraceae bacterium UBA2553
GTGGCCGCGCATTGGTCTTACCGCGACGGTGTGCGCGTGGAAAACCCCTTTGCCGTCGACCCGGCCAAATGGATCGCGGGGCTGACCGAACGATTTGAAGCGGCGGATGATCACGACGAATTCCTCGAGCATGTAAAGCTTGAGATGTATTCGGACCAGGTGTTCTGTTTCACTCCCAAAGGCGAGGTGGTTAAGCTGCCGCGAGGGGCAACGCCGCTTGATTTCGCCTATGCCATCCACACCCGGATCGGAGATCGCTGTGTCGGGGCCAAGGTTGATGGCATTCGCGTGCCACTTTGGACCCGGTTGAAAAACGGCCAGTCGGTTGTGATCATGACCGCCGAAGGGCAGGCCCCACAGGCCACTTGGATCGATATCGTGGTGACGGGCCGGGCGAAAGCGGCGATCCGAAAATCCTTGCGGTCCGAAGACCGGGATCGCTTTGTGCGGTTGGGCCGTGAATTGGCGCGGGTTGCCTTTGAAAACGTCGGCCGAAAAGCAACGGACAAGGCGCTGATGACCGCCGCCAAACAATTGCGTCTTGAGGATGAGCTGGAGTTGCTGGCCCGTCTTGGCTCTGCCGAACTTCAGGGTCGTGATGTGATCAATATCCTCTACCCCGAAGCCAGCACATCTGAGGATGTGATTGATGGGGCTGCCGCCGTCGTGGGCCTGGCGCCCGAACAAGCATTTAACCGGGCGAGCTGTTGCCAGCCGGTGCCCGGTGAACGCATTGTCGGCATTGCCCATCGCGGCAAAGGGGTTATGGTCCATGCGATCGACTGTGATGCGCTTAGCGCGCTGGAAGACGACAGTTCGCGTTGGGTTGATCTGCATTGGCATGCGGGCAATCACCCGGCCATTCACACGGTCAGTCTGAAAGTGACGATTTCCAATGACGCCGGTGTCCTGGGACGAATTTGCACATTGATTGGCGAGCAAAAGGCCAATATCTCGGACCTAAGATTTCTGGATCGAAAGCCGGACTTTTACAGTGTTCTGGTTGATGTTGATTTACGAGATCTTGAACATCTTCATGCCGTTATGTTGGTGCTTGAGGCCGATAGCGATGTGGCGTCGATTCGCCGCTATAGGGACCTCGACCGTAAACCGTAATTTGGCGTCCCGCCCGATCCGCCAGCCTGAAAGGGGCCCGCCTTGTTCAAGAGAAACCCCCGGTCTTATCTGCGGATCACGGCGGAGTTTTTCTATCCGCGTGGCGGGTGGTATCGTGCGGCACGCTATGTGATCCACCGTTTGCGGCGCCTGCCGGACCCCGCACACCGGATCTCGCGCGGGATTGCGGCGGGTGTTTTCACCAGCTTTACCCCTTTCTTTGGTCTCCATTTTCTGACGGCGGCGTTGCTGGCATGGGGCTTGCGCGGCAATATCCTTGCGGCCCTTTTGGCGACATTCGTGGGCAACCCGCTGACCTTCCCGCTGATCGCTGAGGGGTCGATTACCTTGGGGAATTTTCTGTTGGGCCAACCCTCCAGCATTCATCTTCCCGAGGTGTTTCAGGCCTTTGGTGGGGCCACCAAGGATCTGGGCGCCAATTTTCTGGCAATCTTTACCGATGATCTGGCGGATTGGTCGCGGGTCGATCGCTTTTACCACCGCGTGTTTCTGCCCTATACGGTCGGCGGGTTTTTCCCCGGAATCGTTGCGGGGTTTCTCGGGTATTTCTTGTCGAACCCGCTAATCTACGCCTATCAACGCCGGCGCATCAAAAAGCTAAAAGCGCGCTATGAGAAACGCTTAGCTAAGCGGCTATCTGAGGCTGGCAGCGAGGATGAAATCAGGTAACACTGGGCGCGAATCCAAATAAGGGAGCGCGACATGCCCGAAACTGCTGACATTTTACGGCTTGGTGTGAATATCGACCATGTGGCAACTGTGCGAAATGCGCGCGGATCGGCCTATCCTGATCCCGTGCGGGCGGCGTTAATGGCGCAAGAGGCGGGGG
>DDMF01000121.1:14663-26897 GCA_002340515.1 Rhodobacteraceae bacterium UBA2553
ATCACCGCACATCTGCGCGAAGATCGCCGCCACATCAAAGATGATGACATTTCTGGCTTGATGGATGCGTTGAGCATCCCGTTGAACTTTGAAATGGCCGCAACCGATGAAATGCAAGCCATTGCCCTGAAACACCAACCCCATGCGGTCTGTTTGGTGCCGGAAAAACGCGAAGAGCTGACCACCGAAGGCGGGCTGGAAGTGGCCGCTCAGGACAACCGACTGGCGGAGTATATCGCCCCGTTGCGCGACGCCGGATCACGCATTTCGCTGTTTATTGGGGCTGATGACGCCCAAATCCGCGCCGCTGCGCGTATCGGCGCCCCTGTGGTGGAGCTGCACACCGGTGCCTATTGCGATTACCATTATGAAGGCCGGTATGAGGAGCGCGATGCTGAACTTGCCCGCCTGCGCGACGGGGCCAAACTCGCCCATTCCCTTGGGCTAGAGGTGCATATGGGCCACGGGCTGACCTATGAAACCGTTGCGCCAATTGCCGCCATGCCTGAGGTGAAAGAGCTGAACATCGGGCATTTCCTGATTGGCGAGGCCATTTTCCGCGGCCTTCCAGATGCGATGGCCGAAATGCGCCGCCTGATGGACGAGGCGCGCAGCTGATGACCCAAGGTATGCCATTGGTCAATTTGAAACGCTACACGTTGGTCTATGTAGGAACGATTTTGGGCTTGGTAGTGCTGTCTTTTGTGCTGTCACTGCTGGCCGGAATTTCGCTTCCTGCTGGGCTGTCGACCATTTTGCCTGCGATGGCCGGGGCGATGAACGAGGGACAGAAACGCGCAACCGCAGGGCGCCCCCCTTTTGAGAAGTCTGAGGTCTGGGCCGCTGCGCGGTCGCTGACAAAAGTGGTCATTTTAGTGAATGCCTTGATCATGGTTATGGCGATGATGGTGCCAAGCGTGCGGGGCGTGTTTTACAGCGTTCCGGTCATGGCGGCCTTGGTGTTTCTGGTCCTCATCGGGATCACCTTTCTGACCAACAGATTTTTCCTAACCTACGGCTTTAAAAACCAGAAAATCGCGCTGGACCGCAAAGCATCACGGAAGTGACCTCCGCTATTTCAAGCAAACCAAGTTTTCGGAGAAGAGCATGGGCATGACAGGGATTGAATTGGCGCTGATCTGGCTTGGCTGGGTGGTGGCGGGTGGTTCCCCCGGTCCTGCGACTTTGGGCATTGCTGGCACGGCGATGACCGAAGGGCGGGGCCAAGCGCTTGCCTTCGCCACGGGGATCCTCGCGGGTGGTGCGTTTTGGGGTATTGCTGCCGCGTTTGGCATGGGCGCATTGATGCTGACCCATGTCTGGATTTTCACAACGGTCAAATACATCGGCGCAGCCTATCTGCTTTATCTCGCGATCAAATCGTTCAAATCGGCCGTTTCCAAAACACCGATGGGGGAAGGTTCTATCGCGAAAGGGTCGCGCTCTATGGCCTTTAAAAAGGGGGCGTTGATCCATTTGACCAATCCCAAAGCGATCCTGTCCTGGGGCGCCGTTTTTGCAATCCTTTTGCCAGCGTCTGCGCCGACCAGCCAAATCATTGGCATGTTCGCATTTCTTTACAGTGGCGGCATCTTTGTCTTTATTGGCTATGCCTTTTTGTTTTCCACACCCGGAGTTGTGCATTTTTATCGCAGGGCGCACCGGTGGTTTGATCTCGCGTTTGGTGTGTTGTTCGGGGCGGCCAGCCTGAAAATTTTGACGTCGAAAATCGAGGTGTAATCTGATGAAAACGGGACTGTTTGCCACGATTTTGGCTTTTGCCGCGCTGGCCTTTTCCCCGCATGCGTGGGCGCAAAGCGTCGGCGAATGTGACTGGCGCGCTTCGGCGGCAAATCTGGTTGAACCATGGGATGAGGCCAGCAAAAGCTTTGCGAATGGCGCGGTGCGGATCGCGCTTCTGGATGTGATCGAACCGGCCGCAGCGGCCTATCACCTGTTGCTCTTGTCGCCGCCTTACGGCGTGATGGAAGACCGTCAATGCCGGGTCATCAGTCGTGAAGGCAGCTTTGGTTTCATGGGGGTCGAATTTGACCAGATCGCGGCGGGGTATGACCCGGAAAAGGGGTTGACCCTGTCGCTTCCCGCCGCGCTTTACAATCCTGACACCGCTGAGGGGGATTGGGGCCTGTTGCACATCACTGTGAACCAATCGAGTGGTGAAATCACCACCTGGATGGAGGATGCACAGTGATTTTGGGCATCGGCACGGATCTGGCGAATATCGAGCGGATCGAACGCACGTTGGAACGCTTTGGGGACCGGTTTCGCAATCGGGTGTTCACCGAACGCGAGCTTGCCAAAGCGGCGCGGCGCAAGGATGAGGCCGGCACATTGGCAAAACGCTGGGCCGCCAAAGAGGCGTGCTCCAAGGCGCTGGGCACCGGGCTTGCCATGGGCATTTCATGGCGTGATATGGCGGTGTCAAACCTGAAAACCGGGCAACCGGTGATGGAGGTCACAGGCTGGGCGCGGGAACGCTTGCAGACGATGACCCCCGCGGGGCATGAGGCGATTATCCATGTCACCCTGACCGATGACCACCCTTGGGCGCAGGCCTTTGTGGTGATTGAAGCCCGCCCAAAAGCGGACTAATGCACCGCAAAACTTGACTCTTCCCCAATAGCCGCCCATATCGCCAACAACCAATTTACAGGCAGGACCCTATGGCTGAGAAAAAAGAAGAAGGCATCGTCGATACCATTAAGACGATTGTCTGGGCATTGCTCATTGCGGGCGTGTTTCGCACATTGTTTTTCCAACCGTTCTGGATCCCAACCGGGTCGATGAAAGACACGCTTTTGATCGGCGATTTCCTGTTTGTGAACAAGATGGCCTATGGCTATTCGAAGTACTCTTGCCCCTTTGCGATCTGCCCGATTTCCGGTCGTGTTTTTGCGTCCGAACCTGAGCGTGGCGATGTTGTGGTGTTTCGCCACCCGACCCTTGGCACCGATTACGTGAAGCGCCTGATCGGCCTGCCGGGTGATAAAATCCAGGTGAAAGAGGGCATTCTTTACATCAATGATGTGGTAGCCCCCCAAACGCCGGATGGGATTTTTGAAGAGATTAAAGCCCCGCAAGGCCGCTTTGCAACGCAACCCCTGTGCGCCAATCGCCCGGTGGGCAATGGCGGAACCTGCCTCAAATCTCGTGCCATTGAGACCCTGCCAAACGGTGTGAAGCATTCGGTGTTGAATGTCGGCTCTGGGCGTCTGGACAACACCAATGTGTTTACCGTGCCAGAAGGGAACTTTTTCTTCATGGGTGACAACCGCGACAATTCCACCGACAGCCGGGTCAGCCAAAATGCTGGCGGCGTTGGCATGGTCCCGTTTGAATACCTCTTGGGGCGCGCTGATCGGATCATGTTCTCGGCCGCTGGCAAGCGCTTGTTTTACTTTTGGACCTGGCGCTCTGATCGTTTCTTTAAGGGGATCGAGTGAAACTCTCTGGCGATCTCAAAGCGTTTGAGGCGCGCATCGGCCACCGGTTCAAGGATCCGGAACTGCTGATCCGCGCGCTCACCCATGGGTCGATTTCATCGGCCACCCGGCCTGACAATCAGCGGCTGGAGTTTCTGGGCGACCGGGTGTTGGGCTTGGTCATGGCGGAACGGTTGCTGGACGATGACCCCAAAGCCGCCGAGGGTGTTTTGGCGCCGCGCTATAACGCGTTGGTGCGTAAAGAAAGCTGTGCCGACGTCGCGCGCGAGGTCGGGATCGGGGACGTTTTGAAACTCGGCCGGTCAGAGATGAAAACCGGTGGGCGGCGAAAGCAAGCGCTTTTGGGCGACGCAATGGAAGCGGTGATTGCTGCGGTCTACAGGGATGCAGGGTTTGAGCCTGCGCGCGCCATGATTTTGCGCCTGTGGGGTGACCGTGTTCAGAATGTTGAACTTGATGCGCGCGATCCCAAGACGTCGCTGCAAGAATGGGCGCAGGCCCGCAAGCTTGCCCCCCCCAAATACGTGGAAACGGGCCGCGATGGCCCTGACCACGCGCCTGAGTTCACGATTGAAGCACGGCTGGAAAACGGCCAAACGGCCACAGCCCGTGCCACATCAAAACGCATGGCGGAACAGGCTGCGGCCAAGGCGCTTTTGGACAGTCTGGACAATTGATCCCTGACCCTGGACAGGTTTTCGAGAACAAGTACAAAGTTAGCATTCGGTGGCGTCGGGGCCGATTTCGGCGGGGGCGCAAGCCCTCTGGTCCTATGGAACGGAATCGGTTACATCACGCTATCAACAAAGGACAGATATCATGACACGCGCCGGTTTCGTCGCCCTCATCGGAGAGCCCAACGCGGGCAAATCGACCCTGACCAACCAAATGGTGGGGGCCAAAGTCTCGATCGTGACGCATAAGGTGCAAACCACGCGCACGCGTATTCGCGGCGTGGCAATCGAAGACAATTCGCAGTTGGTGTTCGTCGATACGCCGGGCCTGTTTCGCCCGCGTCGCCGGTTGGATCGTGCGATGGTGGCCGCCGCTTGGGGGGGCGCTGCTGATGCGGATATCATCGTCCTGCTGGTCGAGGCGCATCGCGGCGTGACCGAAGGAGTTGAACGCATTCTTGAGGGTTTGGAAAAGATGGCCGAGGGGCGCATCGTCGCGCTTGGCATCAACAAGATCGACAAGGTGAAATCTGAAGTGCTGTTGGCTTTGGCCAAAGACCTCAATGATCGCTATGATTTTGCGGAAACCTTCATGATTTCGGCAGAAAAAGGCCACGGCGTTCCTGTGCTGCGCAGCTGGCTGGCCGGAGTGGTGCCAGAAGGTCCGTGGCTGTATCCCGAAGATCAAATCGCCGATCTGCCGATGCGCATGATTGCCGCCGAAATGACCCGCGAAAAGCTGACCCTGCGCCTGCACCAAGAACTGCCGTACCAAATGACGGTTGAGACAGAGCATTGGGAAGAACGCAAAGATGGCTCTGCCCGCGTAGATCAGGTCATCTATGTGATGCGCGACGGCCACAAAGGCATCGTGCTTGGCAACAGGGGCGAAACCATCAAGTCGATCGGACAGGCCGCGCGCACCGAACTCGAAGAGTTCATGGGCCGTAAGGTGCATCTGTTTTTACAGGTGAAAGTGCGCCCGAACTGGCTTGAGGAAAAAGAGCGTTACTCTGAAATGGGTCTTGATTTCAAAGACGGAAACGCGTGACACGGCTGACCGCAGATGTTTGGGTTTCGGCCTATCTGACGCGGCTTCGGCTGGTGGATATTCCTGCGTTCATCACAAAAAAAGGGGATGCGACCGCGGGGGCTGTGTTGGTGAAACTCAACACGCTTGACGGTCGCGCCACCGCCTATCAGCGCAGTTTTGATTTGATGACCGGTGACCGGACCTGGGTTGTGTTATCGGACGGGACTGAGGGTGACGTGGATGCGGCGCTCACCCGGCAAAAAAGCTTTGATCCCGACCTCTGGGTGATTGAAGTCGAGGATCGCGCCGGGCGTCATTTGTTGGATGAACCCGGCCTGTCCGATTAATCCCAAGCCCTTCCTTTTGCTCCAAATATTCAAACTCCGCCCTAGCGGCCACGTGATCCATCGCTATTCTACCCGCAGGAGGCCCCATGGATTGGCGAGATGAAGGCGCGTTACTCTCTGTGCGCAAACACGGTGAAACCTCGGCGATCATCGAGGTGTTTACGGCTGAACATGGTCGCCATGCGGGCGTCGTGCGCGGTGGGGTCAGCCGCAAACTTACCCCGATCTTGCAGCCCGGTGGCCAATTGGACGTCTGCTGGCGCGCGCGGCTTGAGGAACACATCGGCAGCTTCACAGTGGAACCAATCAAAAGCCGCGCCCTTGTTTTGGCGGACCGTACCGCCTTGGCGGGTCTGAATGCCATGACTGCCCTGCTTGGGTTTGCCTTGCCAGAACGGGAATCACACCCGGTGCTTTATGCGCGCACGCAATCCATGCTGGATTTGCTTGGGACCAACCCCGCTTGGCCTGTCGCCTATCTCAAATGGGAATTGGCCCTGCTGGATGAGTTGGGGTTTGGTTTGGATCTGGAAAGCTGCGCGGTGACAGGCCGCAAAGAGGGTTTGGCTTATGTGTCCCCCAAATCCGGGCGGGCCGTGTCTTTAGAGGGCGCGGGGGAATGGGCCGACCGATTGTTGCCCCTGCCAGCTGAGCTTTCGGGCGTCGGGGCCGGGCGGCTTGACGACGTGCTTGAGGGGCTGATCACCACCGGGCATTTCCTGACCCACGGGGTTGCCCACGCCCTTGGAAACCGCCCCTTGCCCGAAGCGCGCGCGCGACTGATTGACAGACTTAAGCGCGACGCGGTTGCAGAGATCTGATCCCACTATGGCACCGCGCGAAACAGCATCTGGGATCCATCCTCATTCGACAAGATCAGCGTGTTGCCGGACACCTCAGACAGCGTCATATTTTGCAAGGCCTCAAAAAACTGGGTTTCCTGTGCAATGTGTGGACAGGTCATTTTGGTCGAAGCGATTCCATCCAACGAAAACCACGGATAGGGCACGGATTGGCTGGCTCTAAAGCTGTTGCAAGGAGCCTTACCCGCGATCTTTCCCTCCTCCGGAAATGTAAGCGTTGCGTTTGCGTCAAATGGCGCACCATTCAGGCTTTCCAACACCCAAGTGGTCTCTTCGGGCGCATAGCCGGACAAGGTTTCATCTTTGCAGGCGGCAAGAACAGCGAACAGGGCGAGCGTGAGGATAATCTGTTTCATGGCGTCACTTTATGGGCTGAAAATCTGAGGAACAGCAGGCTGTGCAGATGTGTTTACGATCGGCGAGATATCACGCATCCCGCAAGGCCAGCAACGCCGCCAAAAGGGTGCTCATCGCGCCGGAATTGTCGGTTTGATCGGTGGCCGATAAGGTGCCTAGGCCAATATAGGCGCCATAAATGATCCGGGTGAAATCTGGATTGGTCAGGTCTAATTCCGCAAGGATTCGGCTCAGATACTCCAGCCGCTTTTGGTCCACACGCGCCACGCATTGGGCAACATCGGGATGCCCGTGGGCCCATGCGCGAATTGCGGGTTCCGCGCCATCTCCGCCATACTCAGGGCTGCTGTCTGTGGAGATTTCCCCCAAGCGATACAGCCTGCGCACGGGATCCTTCTCCGCGTCTAACGCGGCGGTGACTGCGTCAACGGATTGTGCCTCCCACAGGGCGAGCATCTTTGTGTGGAAAGTTCCAACATCTTGAAAATGCCAATAAAAAGATCCCTTGGTGGTGCCCAACGTGCGCGCCAAAGGTTCGGCTTTCAGGGCGTCAGGTCCATCGGACACCAAGGCGCGAAAGCCTGCGTAAATCCAATCTTCAGGGGTCAGGCGGGGGCGTTTTTCGGACACGGAATTCTCCATACGGAAGCGTATTGACACCTTAGGTGATATCTCTACCGTACGCAAGCGTATGGAATCAGATTGGAGATCCAGAATGAAAAAATTCATGATCGCGGCGGCTGCCCTGATGTTCGCGACATTGCTGGCGCATGTCTTTGGTGGGGGGCCGGAAATTCACGCACCCATCCAAGCAAGCGAGATTTCCCCCTATTTGCACGCCATATCCGCTGTGATCTGGCACGCAATCACCATCATCCTGTTGGTGTTTTCTGTCGCCCTTGCGGGCTTGGTCAAGCATCCGAACCGCGCGTTGGAGCGGGTGATGATCGCCATTCAACTGGGCTTTGCATTTCTGTTCCTGTTCTACGGTTTTCGCCTGTTGGGCAACATTATCGACATGCCGCAATGGGTTGCATTTATGCTCATCCCCAGTTTGATGGCCCTAAGCCGCAGGGGGAAATCCGCATGACGCTCTTGGTTGTTGTTGGCCTATTGGCGGCCGCTGTTGTGCACCTGATTTGGGCGTTTGGCCTGAATTGGCCGATCCGGGACGAGGCGCGCTTGGCCAAAGCCGTGGTCGGGGCAAAAGGCATCACGCGCATGCCGCCACGCTGGGCGAGCTTTCTGGTGTTCCTTGCGCTTTTAGTGGCCGTGGTACTTGTGTTGGCACGCGCCGATTGGATCATATCGCCTGTCCCAAACCCGGTGCTGAACGTGGCGTGGTGGGGGATGATTGGGGTCTTTGCGCTAAGGGGATTGGCGGGATATCTGCCGACGTGGCGGCGACAGATGGAGCCGAGTTTTGACCACCTAAATCTGCGATATTACAGCCCGCTTTGTCTGTTCATCGCGCTGGGAACGGCCATGTTATTAGCAAAGACCGCACAAGGGGAACTTGCGCGGTCTTCAAATCTGTCTAGCCGGACATTAGCCCAGCAAACGGCGGGCAATCACCTGAGCCTGAATTTCTGCGGCCCCTTCAAAGATGTTCAGGATCCGCGCATCACACAGCACACGGCTGATCTGATATTCCAAGGCAAATCCGTTGCCGCCGTGGATTTGCAACGCATTGTCTGCACAGGCCCAAGCCACGCGTGCGCCTAGCAGTTTGGCCATGCCTGCTTCAAGATCACAGCGTTGATCATGATCCTTTTCCCAAGCGGCAAAATAGGTCAGCTGACGGGCGATCATAATCTCAACCGCCATCATCGCGATCTTATTGGTGACGCGCGGGAAGTTGATCAGGGATTTGCCAAATTGCTTGCGGTCTTTGGCGTATTGCATGCCAAGTTCCAGCGCGTTTTGCGCCACCCCAATGGCACGCGCAGCGGTCTGAATGCGGGCCGCTTCAAAGGTCTTCATCAGCTGTTTAAAGCCTTGATTTTCTTCGCCACCCAGCAGGTTTTCGCCTTTGACTTTGAATCCGTCAAATGCCAGCTCAAATTCCTTCATGCCGCGATAACCCAGTACTTCGATTTCGCCGCCGGTCATGCCTTCGGTTGGGAACGGATTTTCATCATCCCCCGGCTGTTTTTCCGCCAAGAACATCGATAGGCCCCGGTGATCCGTGGTGTCTGGATCGGTGCGCGCAAGCAAGGTCATCACATGGGTGCGTGCGGCGTGGGTGATCCAGGTTTTGTTGCCCGTCACCTCATAATCGCCATCGGCGTTTTTCACGGCGCGGGTGCGCAAAGACCCCAGATCGGATCCGGTATTGGGTTCGGTAAAGACGGCCGTGGGCAGGATTTCAGCCGATGAGATTTTGGGCAGCCACTGTTCTTTTTGGGCGTCGGTGCCGCCGGCCAAAATCAGTTCAGCTGCAATCTCAGACCGTGTGCCCAAAGAGCCCACGCCGATATACCCACGCGACAATTCCTCGGACACGACCACCATGGACGCTTTGGACAGGCCAAGTCCGCCATATTCTTCGGGGATGGTCAGGCCAAACACACCCATTTCCGCCAGTTCATCAAGGATCTCAAGCGGGATGTAGTCGTCTTTCAGGTGCCACGCATGCGCATTTGGTGTCACGCGTTCGTCGGCGTAGCGGCGGAATTGATCGCGGATCATTTCCAGTTCTTCATCCAGACCCGTGGTGCCAAATGTGGCATGACCCGCATTGTCGCGCATCAGCTCCACCAACCGGTTGCGCGCGGGTTGCGAGTTGCCATTTGCAATCAGCGTATTGATGGCCGTTGTGTCCAAGGCGGCCCCATCCAGCCCCATATCCGACAGGCGCGCCATTTCATTCTGGCTCATCATCATGCCGCCTTTGATCTGGGCAAGATATTCCCCAAAAGCGATTTGCAGGATGAGCGCGTTCATTTCCCCCAGCTGACCCGCCTCTTTCAAACGCGTCGCCCAGGCGTTCATCTGGCGCAGGCTTTCAGTATAGGTCGCCAGCCACGACAAGGCATGGGCGGCGGCTTGGTGTTCTTCCAGCTTGGCGCCGGAAACACGCTCGCCTTCAAGGACCAAATCCCGAACCGAGGATTTTGCGGCGTCAAATGTTGCTTCGACCGGGGCAAGTGCCTCGCTGGTCAGCTCAAGAATATTGTCGATCAGGGCGCTCATGTCACTGTCTCCTGGCTGGCAGGGCACGGATTCGGCCCCTCAAAATGCTCTCCCCTCTCGGATAGTCACTTTGCAGGTGCAGCGCAATTAAAATGCGCATGCAGCATGAATAACGAACGAATATGACGCTGCGATATGTCGCGTGCAAGGGGCGGGCATTCCCGTTATGACAGAAGAAAATTTGGTTCAGGAGGGTGCCATGGGGATCTTGGCAGAGCTAGCACCGTGGGTCTTGGCAATCGCATTTGGGGTGACATTGACCGCAGGGTTTATCAAAGGGGCGGTTGGGTTTGCCATGCCCCTTGTGATGATATCAGGACTGGCAACGGTGCTGCCCGCCGAAACCGCATTGGCGGCTTTGATCCTGCCAACGGTGCTGACAAATCTTCAGCAAGCGCTGCGGCAAGGCCCGCAAGCGGCGTGGCACGCAATTCGCAAGTTTCGGGTTTTTCTGATTGCTCTGGCGGTCTTCATCGCCCTGTCCGCTCAGTTGGTGCGGGTGTTGCCGCAAAACGTGCTGTTTATCGCCATTGGTGTGCCGATTGTCCTGTTTTGTCTGATGCAGTTGCGGGGGTGGTCGCCGAAGTTGTCACCAGAAAATCATGTGCGGGATGAGGGGATCACCGGCGCTATTGCTGGGTTTATCGGCGGCTTGTCAGGGGTCTGGGGCCCGCCCACCGTGGCCTATCTGACCGCGATCAACACGCCAAAAGCGGAACAGATGCGCGTGCAGGGGGTGATCTATGGGTTTGGGGCGACGGTGTTGATCGCGGCGCATCTTAAGTCCGGTGTGTTTAACGCCCAGACCGCACCTTTGTCAGTGGCAATGCTGGTGCCCGCATTGCTTGGGATGTTTATCGGTGGCAAATTCCATGATGCGATGCCGCAAAAGACGTTCAAGCGCGCCACATTGGTGGTGCTGACGGTTGCCGGGCTGAATTTGATCCGCAAAGGGATGATGGGCTAAGCGCCAATCACCGACGGCCACATTGCTGCGTTGCGGCGCGAAAAGATGCTGCTGTGGCCGACAGCTTTCAAGCCGAAATCATGTGGGGACAGCTCCAGGTGATCGTGGGTACAATCGGGGTATCGTTGTGCCAATTGCTTCACCACATGGGGCGGAACGGCGGCATCATCGCTTACGCCGATGGTGCGCAAAGAACAGCGCGGGCCAGCCCCCGGCGCCGGGACTGTCGGATCTTGCATCTCAAACCCCTGCGTGTTGCACCACCGCTTCCATTGATGGAATATCGGTTTTGGGAGGTCGCTGCCCAAACCTGACAGCATAGCAGGAACATAGCCAAAGGTGGTCAGAGCTACGGGACCTACGCCATACCAAAGGGCCCGCGCTTTTGCTTGATAAAGCCAGGGGTGATCTTTGGTGTGAACGGCACCAGAGCAGACGGCGATCACACGGGAAATTTCGTCCGTGCGGGACTGATAGGCCAGCATAAGGCCACCCAAAGAATGCCCAATGACCCAAAGTGGACGTCCCTCAGCCCGCTGAGAAACCCAATCCCGTGCCGCTTGCTGATCGTGAATGCCCCAATCCGCCATATTGGCGGTCACATCCCGCACATGACCCTGAGATGAGGCACCGAAACCGCGATAGTCATAGGTCAGGCAGCTGATCTGATGTTCTTTGGCCAACCAGCTGGCAAAATGACGATAAAACAGATGCGGGACACCGGTGGCGCCGTTTAACACCGCCACACCAACTGGGGCAGTGGCGGGGTGCCAGCTGCCGGTTAAGGGGGCCGGACCGGGGGTGTGAATTGTGACGCTCATCCAGGCATTTGACCGGTACAATGGTTGCGGGCAAAGCCTGACCAGACGTCACGCACCGCGACGTCAACGGCCTGCCCCTAACCAAATTGCTAGGTAAGGTTTCCCACCATAAGGTTTACCGGAATGGCGCAATTGTTTGTTTCTGTCACACTGTTTGGATCTGACGGGGACGAACAGATGATCAAACACGCCAAGGGGAACACCCAAAGAAAACACGAAACACCGGGGTTATTGGATGCCGCTGCGGACACCGCTGAAACGCGCGATCGCGTCATTTCGTTGCTTTACGATGTGGCCTTGGATCCCGCCCGATTTGATGCGCTGTTGAATGGGTGGGAGGATGCCATGGCCCCGCGTCGTCATCGTGGCGATGACTTTGAGGATTTGGTAGAGGACGCGGCGCTGACTGCCCATTTCGACCGCGCAAACGAAGTGCTGGATAAGGTCGAAACCAGCCCCATGAATGCCCCGCCCCGTTTGCCCGCCGCCTATGAAAATGCCGCCGCCTTTATG
>DDMF01000121.1:26933-27276 GCA_002340515.1 Rhodobacteraceae bacterium UBA2553
CCCCGTGCGCGGGCGTTAAAAGATGTCGCACAGGCCGGGTCTTTGGCGGATCTTGGATTGGAACATGATGATCTGTGCGCGCTGGCAGATGCTGTCGCGCGCAGCATTGATGTGCCTGGATTACATGAGACGGTGTTGCGCTTGCGTCAGGCTGAACGAGAACAAGGGGTGGTGTTGCACCTTCGGTCTTATGGCGATGCAATAGGTGCCCAATATGCGATTGTCATGGCGTCGTTTCTGGCGTGGCCAGAGGGGTTTGACGCCTTGCTGACATCAACTTTTGGCCTGACGGGGGCCGAGGTGGACGTGACGCATCAGTTGGTGGACGCGGCCAGCCCGCGTG
>DDMF01000121.1:27319-43093 GCA_002340515.1 Rhodobacteraceae bacterium UBA2553
TCTGTCGACACGGTGCGCGCACAAATCAAAGCAATCCTGGCCAAAACCGAAGCCCACACGCAGGTCGAATTGGTCCGCCTTGTCCTGTCTATGATGGATATGTCGCACCTGTCGGATCGGCAAAATACGCCGGGCCCCTATGTGCTGAGCGAAGGGCAGGGCGAGTTGCAACCGCTGCCCTATCACACGATCTACAGTGCTGACGGGCGACGGTTGGATTACCTGTGTTTTGGCGACCCAAAAGGCGCTCCGCTGTTGTATTTCCATCTGGATTACGGGCTTGCCCGCTGGCCGGCTGCGGCCGAAGCTTGGGCGATGCAGAATGGGTTGCGGGTCATTGTCCCGATCCGTGCGGGCTATGGCGGCACCGACCCTGTTCCGGCGGACAAAAATTTCGCCACCGTTTCGGTGTCTGACATTCGCACCGTTCTTGAGGTGGAAAAGATCACAAAATGCGCCGCGATCAGCGTCGGGTCCGATGTGTTTTACGCCTGCCATTTGGAACATGCCTTCCCCGGCATCTTAACCGGGATTTTTGCCACTGGCGGCGCGCTTCCGACGACGCGACCGGAACAATATGAACGCATGCACAAACACTATCGTTTTATCCTTGCCTGCGCACGCAACACCCCGCGATTCTTACCCTTTATGGTCAAAGCGGGCTTTCATCTTGCGCGCCGTCTGGGCAAGCGCGCTTACCTGAACGCGGTATTTGCCGACAGCGCTGGTGACGTGGCGACCTTTGCCGATCCGATGGTCTATGAGGCCTTGGTGATGGGGTCGGAAATTGCCCTGTCGGATGATCATTCCGCCCATGACGCCTTTAGCCGCCAAGTGATTATGCAAGAGGCCGAGGATTGGGGCTGGGTTGTCCGTGCAATGGAAGGGGGGCCAAAAATGGTCTTTTTTAACGGTCAGGATGACCCGCAAATCCCCCCGGCCACACTGGCCGAATTCCAAGTGGATTACCCGTTTATCGACTTTCGCGTGGATCCCACAGCGGGCCAGCTGATTTTCTTCAGAAACTGGGCGGAAATCCTGCCGGAAATTGCTTCTCATGTGAAAGAAAGCGCCCGCCTTACCCCATCTGGGGTATGACCCTCTTTGACCACTTGGGCAAACTGGGATCAGTTCAAGCATGAAAAGATTTGAAATGTACGGATTTGAGAAGTTTGGCTATGGGGTCGATTTGACCTTTCTCTGTCGCACCCTCGGGGTGCTGGGATTTGTGTCCTATATGGCGGGGTATACGGCGTTGCAGCTACGGCTGATTGATGGTGATGGGCTGATGTATTCGTTCAGCAAAGTGTTGGGAGCGACACTTGTGTTGATAAGTCTATCTGCCGATTTCAATTTGTCAGCAGCGCTTATTCAGGTGTCGTTCTTGATGATCGGATGCGTTGGGATAGCGCTTCGGTTGCGTGACAGACGACACAATGTGCGGCTTGACCGGGCCGCAAAACGCAACACTGGGGGATCCCCTGTTTTGCACCGTGAGCTGGCCTAACGGCCAGTTCAGGTCTTTTGATCCTGATTTAATACTCGTTTCATATTGTGCGCTGACCCAGCTGTCGGGACACATCTTCCTGAAACTGAACCCGCCCTAAGTCCTCTTCGGCGCGGGTCTTTTTTTGGATGTTACGCACGAAAAAACGCCCCGACGTTATGCGGGGCGTTTGTGGTTTTCTCGGTATGCGGCGGGGTTAACCCAGCGCAACAGCTTTCACATCGTCATCAATATAGGGCTGATACTGCACAAAGTTCTCAGCGAACATTTTCACCAGCTTCTGCGCTTGCGCGTCATAGGCGGCGGCATCATCCCAAGTGCGACGTGGGTCAAGCAAGAGGTCGGCAACCCCTTCAACCTTCACCGGAACTTCAAAGCCAAAGTTCTCATCCTTGCGGAATTCGACATCAGCCAACGCCCCTTCCAGCGCTGCGGTCAGCAGGCCGCGGGTGGCGCGNNATACGTGATCCGGTGCCATAGGCGCCGCCGGTCCAACCGGTGTTCACCAGCCAGCAGGTCGCACCATGCGAGGCGATCTTTTCGCGCAACAGGTTGCCGTATGCTTCGGGGCGACGCGGCATGAAGGGCGCACCAAAACAGGTCGAGAAGGTGGGCTCGGGTTCGGTCACACCACGCTCAGTCCCCGCAACTTTGGACGTAAAGCCTGACAGGAAGTGATACATCGCCTGGGCCGGTGTCAGACGCGCGATCGGAGGCAGAACGCCAAAGGCATCACAGGTCAGCATGATGATGTTTTTCGGATGCCCACCAATGGCGGTTTTTGATGCATTCGAGATGTAGTGCAGCGGATAGGCGCAACGCATGTTGGCGGTCAGACTGTCGTCTTCAAAATCCAGCTTTTTGGTCTCTTGGTCATAGACCATGTTCTCGATCACGGTGCCGAATTTCGACGTTGTGGCATAGATCTCTGGTTCGGCTTCGGCAGACAGGTTGATGGTCTTCGCATAACAGCCGCCCTCAAAGTTGAAGGTGCCATCGTCTGACCAGCCATGTTCGTCATCACCGATCAAGGTGCGCGAAGGATCTGCTGACAAAGTGGTTTTCCCGGTGCCGGAGAGGCCAAAGAACACCGCGGTGTCCACAGGGTTGCCCGTCGCGTGGTTGGCCGAGCAATGCATCGGCATCACACCTTTCTCAGGCAGCAGGTAATTCAGCAGGGTAAAGACAGATTTCTTGTTTTCGCCTGCGTATTCCGTGCCCCCGATCAGGATCATCTTGCGGTCAAAGTTCATCGCAATGATTGTTTCCGAACGGCAGTCATGTTTGGCTGGATCCGCTTGAAAGCTGGGGCAGTTGATCACGGTGAAATCAGAGATGAAATCGTCCAGATCTTCGCGGTCGGGGCGACGCAGCATGGTGCGAATGAACAAGCCATGCCAAGCAAGCTCGGTCACCATACGCACATTGATCGAATAGTTGGCGTCCGCACCGCCCACCAGATCCTGTACGAAATAATCTTTGCCCTTCATGTGCTCGATCATATCGGCATACAGCGCATCAAAGCCCTCTGGGCTCATCTCGGCGTTGTTTTCCCACCAGATCGTGTCGGCGACACTGTCAGTGCGCACAACATGTTTGTCTTTGGGCGAGCGGCCGGTGAATTTGCCGGTCTCGACCAGGAAGGCGCCGCCATTGCCCAGGTGGCCTTCGCCACGCTTAAGGGCCTCTTCGATAAGAGCCGGCTCCATCAGGTTGTAATAGACATTGCCCAGCCCCGAGATGCCTTGATCGTCCAAGCTGTGTGCTGGGTTTACCCGTCCAGTGGTCATAGTTCGCTCCTGTCGCCGGTCTGTCATATCCCCCGGCGTATCTGTTCACATGAAACCGTATGGTCTGTCCCAGTATCAGAAATGATGTCGGGCCACACGCGCCGACCCTCATGTGAACGAGGGCGGTGAGGCGGCTATAGCATGGGCGACTAAGAAGGGAACAGGCCGCATCCGCGCAGTTAGCGCAACCAGCGATTTGTTTGCGCAAACTCGGTGGATGTGTTTGGGTTTGTCATGAATAAGGTGAGACATATTCGCCATGATTTTACCAATTCCGGGTTTCAATAGCTGCGTGGGGATGCGCGATTCGCAGTTCCTTATTGATTCTCAAGGCCGAAACCGGGATTATGGCTAAAAAAAAGACAGTACAGATAATACAAACGAGCAGCACAAGGAGACCTCTCTATGTCGAGGATCGCACTTGTTGACGACGACCGCAATATTTTGACGTCGGTGTCGATAACGCTTGAGGCCGAAGGCTTTGAGGTCGAATCATATAATGATGGCCAATCCGCGTTGGATGCGTTCACAAAACGTATGCCCGATATGGCCGTGTTAGATATTAAAATGCCCCGCATGGACGGCATGGATCTGTTGCAACGCTTGCGACAGAAAACATCAAACCTTCCAGTGATTTTCCTGACCTCAAAAGATGATGAGATTGACGAGGTTCTGGGTCTGCGCATGGGCGCTGATGATTACGTCACCAAACCGTTTTCCCAGCGTCTGCTGGTGGAACGCATTCGTGCATTGTTGCGTCGCCAAGAGGTGCGCGCCAATGACGAGGCGGGCGAGGTTGAGGAAAGCAAGGTTCTGGATCGCGGTGATCTGACCATGGACCCGCTGCGCCACGCAGTGACGTGGAAAGGCAACGCTGTATCGCTGACCGTCACGGAATTTTTGCTGTTGCAGGCCCTTGCCACGCGACCAGGGTTTGTAAAAAGCCGCGATCAGCTGATGGATGTGGCCTATGATGATCAGGTCTATGTGGATGACCGAACCATCGACAGCCATATCAAACGCCTGCGTAAAAAAATGCGCACAGCGGATAATGAGTTCTCGGCAATCGAGACACTTTATGGCATCGGCTACCGCTATAACGAAGAATAGGGCACGCACCGGGTGAACAAAACTGGGGAACACATTGCGCGACACCAAAACCTCATCTGGGTCTGACGTTGTTCTCGGCGAAGACTGGGTTGGCCCCCAAAACACCGTCGAGACCGAGATGCGTGACAAACGTGCGCGGCGCGGGCTGATTTCGATCAAGCGCTCGCCGCTGGCGCGTAAAATTGTGATTTTCAATCTCTTGGGCCTTTTGGTTCTGGTGTTGGGGGTTCTGTATCTGAACCCGTTTCGCGACAGTCTCGTGCTGCAGCGTGAACGCGGATTGGTGGTCGAGGCGGAATTGATCGCGGATGTGTTTGAAGCGCAATTGCGAGATGGCGCAATCCTGTCGGCACCATCCTCTACCCCGGCGACAGAAACGCCGGCAGCGAGCGTTCCTGAAATCACCCCTGAAACGACGTCTTTGGATGTCACCTCGACTCTTTCTGGTTTAAGCCTGCAAGAAGGGTTAGAGGTCTTTGTGTTTGATGGTACTGAAACCCTTTTGGCCAGCTCCGTTGGCCAGACCCGCCCTTCAGCGACCCCGGTGAACGGGCTTCAACCAGATTTACACTCAACAATCATCACCGACATGCTCAATGGCCTGTGGGAGGGCGTCTCATCGCTTTTGACCAGTGACGGTGACGTCGCACCATTGGACCGCGAAGCGATTGTGCGTGAATTGCTGGCGGGCACTTTGGCAGGATCCACCTTGGTGGCCCCCGGTGTGGAAAGCAAAGGCGGAACCGTCTTTTTCGTCGCCACGCCCATCTTGCAAAACGGTGTGCCAGTTGGTGCTGTGGCTGTGACCTCGGCGGCGGGTGAATTGGATCTTTTGGTGCGCAACGAGCGCGAACAGCTGCTCCAGATGTTTGTCATCGCCATCCTCGTGTCCATCGGCCTCAGCCTCGTGCTGGCCTCGACCATCGCCAACCCTCTGTCAGATCTCGCTGCAGCGGCTGAACTTGGCCGGGATAAAAACGCCAAAAAGGTCAATCCGGGCCGGGTGCGCATTCCTGATCTGTCGGGGCGGCCGGACGAGNNAGATTGGCCGCCTGTCTGCAGCCCTGCGTGGCATGGTGGCGGCCCTTTATGACCGGATCGACAGCAACGAACAATTTGCGGCTGATGTGTCTCATGAGATTAAAAATCCGCTCGCCTCATTGCGCTCTGCCATTGGGACGCTCCGCTTGGCGAAAAAGGATGAACATCGCGACAAGCTTTTGGATGTGATCGACCATGACGTGCGCCGTCTGGACCGGTTGGTCAGCGACATTTCCAACGCGTCGCGGCTGGACAGCGAATTGGTCAAAGAAGACGAAGAACAGTTCAACCTTTTGAAAATGCTGGGCAACATCACCGAATATCTGGGTGGCGAAGCGAATGATAAAGGTGTGGATTTCATCACCGACATGCCGCCAAAGCCGATCATTGTCAGCGGGTTAGAGGCGCGCTTGGCGCAGGTGTTTGTGAACCTTATCTCCAATGCGCTGAGCTTTTGTGACGAGGGCGATGCGATCCGGGTCTGGGTGCGCAAACGCGACAATCGGGTGCTGGTGGTGGTCGAAGATACCGGCCCCGGCATCCCTGATCAGGCGCTGACCAAAGTGTTCAAGCGCTTTTATTCCGAACGCCCGGAGAACCAGTTTGGCAACAATTCTGGCCTTGGTCTGTCGATCTCTAAGCAGATCGTCGAGGCGCATGGCGGCGTGATCTGGGCCGAGAATATTCGCCCCACAGACGCGGATGTGACCTCTGAACCCCTGGGCGCGCGCTTTGTTGTGGGTCTGCCGGTGTGAATGGCGGGCGTGCGGCGCAAGATGCGGTTTTGCACGCCACCACTGTTGCAATTGAAGGTCAGGCGGTCCTGATTATTGGCCCGTCTGGTGCCGGAAAATCAACTTTAGCGCTGGAGCTGATTGGGCTGGGTGCCGTTCTGATTTCTGACGATCTGACCCGGGTGAGTTCCGGTGAAAATGCACCCACCGCCCATGCGCCCGATCGGATGCGCGGTGTGATTGAGGCGCGCGGTCTTGGCCTGATTTATGTCCCCGTCCTGGACCATGCTCCCGTTAAGCTGGTGGTGGATCTGGCGCAGGTGGAAGAGGAGCGCCTGCCGCCCTCACGCCCTGTCACATTCGTGGTAAATCAGCCGGTTAGAACCGTTTGGCGGGTTGACGCCGCTTCTTTTCCAAGTGCCTTATTTAACATGATCAAACACGGCAGATATGAGCACGATCATGAACAGTAAGACTGGACCATCCATCCCAACCGTCCCCCGCGTGGTATTGGTCACCGGTCCATCCGGGGCGGGTCGCACGACAGCGGTGCGGGTGCTTGAGGACGTCGGTTACGAGGTGATCGACAACCTTCCCCTGTCCTTGGTGCACCGTGTGCTGACTGGACCCGCGTTGACCCATCCCATCGCCTTGGGGGTGGATGTGCGCAACCGCGATTTCTCGACCGAGATGATGCTTGAGGTGATTGAGGATCTGCGTGAGGATCCGCGATACGAGATGGAGCTGCTCTATCTTGATTGCTCCGATGATGTGCTGATCCGCCGTTATTCAGAAACGCGTCGTCGTCACCCGTTGGCCCCGGCCGAAACCCCCAACGAAGGTATTCATCGCGAAGGGCAATTGCTGGAACCCGTGCGCGGGCGGGCCGACATTCTGATCGACACAACCGAATTGTCGCCGCATGACCTGAAAGAAGAGGTGCTGCGCTGGCTGTCGATTTCTGGGACCGAAGAGCTTGCGGTGTCGGTACATTCCTTCAGCTATAAACGCGCGGTCCCGCGTGGGCTTGATATGGTGTTTGACGCGCGGTTCTTGCGCAACCCCCATTGGGAACCCACATTACGTGCCTTGGATGGGCGCACCATTGAAGTGGCCGAATATGTGGCCGAAGACCCACGGTTCGCAGCTTTCTTTGAGAAGGTCAGTGATCTGGTCGAGTTTTTGTTGCCAGCCTACGGAGATGAGGGCAAATCGCATCTGGCCATTGGGTTTGGCTGTACCGGCGGCAAACATCGCTCGGTTGCCTTAACGGAAAGATTGGCGAAGACCCTTGCACATAAGGGCTGGCAGGTGTCAATTAGACACCGGGAATTGGAGCGTCACCTAGAGCGGGGGACGCCACAGACATCGGGGAAGCAGGCTTGATCGGAATAGTGATCGTTGCACATGGCGGGTTGGCCAGCGAATATCTGGCGGCGGTGGAACATGTTGTTGGCCGCCAGCAGGGTATGCTCGCCATTTCGACCGCCGCCGAACTGGACCGGGACGCCAAGAAAAACGAGATTTGTGAGGCTGCGGATACGGTTGATACTGGTCAGGGCGTGGTGGTTGTGGTCGATATGTTTGGCGGGTCGCCCGCAAATCTGTCGCTGCCCGCGTGCTGTAAAAACGATCGGCGCATCCTTTATGGTGCAAACCTGCCGATGTTGGTGAAACTGGCGAAATCGCGCCATCTGCCGGTGGAGCGGGCCACAGAAATGGCCCTGACCGCGGGTCGCAAGTATATTGACTGTATTCAAGCAGGTCAGGAGTAAACATCCCATGAGCAACAATCGCGTTCTTGAGATCATTAATGTTAAAGGCCTGCACGCCCGAGCATCTGCAAAATTTGTTGAAACCGTCGAGGCGCATGACGCCCATGCGCGGGTTGAAAAAGACGGTCTTGAGGCCGAAGGGGACAGCATTATGGGGCTGCTGATGTTGGCGGCATCACAAGGCACCAGCATTCAGGTCGAAACCTCTGGTCCTGACGCCGGAAAGCTGCTTGAAGCACTGGATGCATTGGTCTTGGATAAGTTCGGCGAAGGCATGTAAGGCCGGTTGGCCAAACACCA
This sequence comes from Rhodobacteraceae bacterium UBA2553, assembly GCA_002340515.1. Taxonomy (GTDB): domain Bacteria; phylum Pseudomonadota; class Alphaproteobacteria; order Rhodobacterales; family Rhodobacteraceae; genus Aliiroseovarius. Next base: position 35,577 of record DDMF01000121.1, read on the forward strand.
GACAAGGCGAACAGACGTGGCACAAACAGACCTGACCTCTGAACAAAAGAAAAAAGACGGTGGCATATCGTTTACGCAGTATGACCGCCGCAGCCTGACCTATTCCAGCTCTCTTAATAGCGGTTTCCAATCGACTGTGATCAAGATCATGGAATGGTTGACGGGAAAATTGTCGATCATTCGCATGGTGCGTCAGGTTGAAAAACAAGGCGCGCCCAAAGGGCAGGCGTTTTGGAAATCCTGTCTGGATGTGATGGGTATTCCGGTCAACACACCACAAGACGAACTTGATAATATCCCCAAAGATGGTCCCGTGGTGGTGGTTGCCAATCACCCTCACGGTCTGGTCGACGGCATGATCCTGGCGGAGCTGATTGGTCGGCGGCGTGATGATTACCGCATCCTCACCCGCGCGATTTTGGATGGCATCGACGAGGTGGCCTCCAGCTATATGATCCCGGTGCCCTTCCCGCACGAAGCGGACGCGCAGAAAAAGATGGTGGCCATGCGGGCCGAGGCGATGGGATGGTTGAAATCTGGTGGGTTGATCACCTTGTTTCCCTCGGGCGTTGTGGCCTCTAGTGACACTTTGACGGGGCCGGTGATTGAACGGGAATGGAATGTCTTTACCGCCCAGTTGATCCGCAGGTCCGGCGCCAAAGTTGTGCCAATTTATTTTTCGGGGTCAAACTCGCGTTGGTATCAAATTGCCAATCGGCTGTCGGCGACGCTGCGGCAGGGCTTGCTTCTGCATGAAATTGTTAACAGCTGCAACAAACCCCAACGTCCGGTGGTGGGAAAACCGTTGACGGAGGATGAGCTGAAGCTGCTGGAAACGGATCCGCGTGGCTTTATGACCTGGCTGCGTGCGCATACACTTCAGCTGAGAAAAAACTGACCAAAATATTGGGATGACGTTAGGGAAATGGTCAGAGGTTTTGCCTATGACAGACAAGCAATGCTTGTCCCCGGAGGCCTTTCACAATGTCGAAGTTTCGCATTCGAGATATTAAAGTTTCTCGTGCAATTTTCATCGTCCCGCTGGTCATCGTGGCCGTCCTTGCGACGGTTCTGATTGGCGAAAGATACCGAGAGTTGCAGCAGCTCGGGAATGTGCAAAGATTAATTTCTCCGGTGATGTTGATTTCGGCAGCGGTGCATGAACAGCAAAAAGAACGCGACGGCGGTGTATCTGGCCTCAGACGGCAAGCGCTTTTTATCGGAACTCAAAACCCAGCGGATCGAGACCGATAAGCAACATGCGGCAATCATCGATTATCTTCAAAACGAAGATTTATCTGCTGTGGACCAGGTGTTTTGGGAGCATTTTCAAAGCCTGACACGGAAATTTGCGGACGTAGGGGAGTTGCGCGCGCTGATTGATACATTGCTCGTCACCCCCAAAACGGCAATTGAAAATTACACCACTCTGAATTCGGATATGCTGGGCATGATCCATTATGTCGCGCAAATCAGTGATGATCGTATCATCTCGCAGGAGACGGATGCCTTTTTCAGGTTTCTAAAAGGAAAAGAGCAAGCTGGGCTTGAGCGGGCGATCGGCTCGCAAGGCTATACACAGGGGGCGTTTTCGCTGGACGGCTTGATGCGGCTACAGGGACTTATTGCGATGCAAGAGGTTCATTTTGCGGGCTTTAAGTCGAGCGCGTCCCCCTCTCAGGTGGCTGCGTTCAACGAAGTTCTGGGGTCGCCTGCCGCGAAAAATGTGACAGACCTAAGGGAGATTGCGCTGACAAAAGGGCTTGAGGGCGCATTGGGCGGACATACCGGCGAGGATTTCTTTCAGGCGCAAACCACCCGGATCGACATGTTGAAAGACATCGAAAACCTAATGTCATCTGACATTCAAACCACAACCGCCATGCGACAAAGCCAAGCGCAGTCGCGTCTGAACTTTGCGATCGTCAGTGTTCTCTTGGGCGGGCTTTTTGCTTTGGGTTTTTCCCTAAGTTTTGCCCGCGTTATTCGCTCTGGGTTTGGACAAGTTGTGGCCTCGGCACAACGCCTTGCTGATGGCGATCTGGAAATGACATTGCCAGCCAAACGATCCAACGAATTTGGCGATGTGGTCGCCGCGCTCGAGGTGTTTCGTGACAACAGCCTTGAACGGCGCAGACTTGCGGCGCGAGAGCTTGCGGCCACCCAAGCCCGCGAAATCGCCCAACGTGAGGATCAGGAGCGCGAAGCGGAGCGGGTGCGCAAGGAAATCGAGCGAGAGCGCCAGCACAACAGCGAACGCGAAGAACAATTGGCGTTGGAAACCGCATTTGCAGAGCAGATTGCAACCGTGGTTGCGGCCTGTGCGCGCGGTGAATTTGATCAACGTCTTTCGCTGCAAAATACAACGGGCACATTGGCGGGTATCGGGGCCGGGCTTAATCAGGTTTGCGAGATCACTGAAAATGGGCTCAACCAAGTTGAAAAAGCACTGGAATATCTTGCAGAAGGCGACCTGACCTTCCGTATGACGGGGGATTATCAAGGCGTATTTGGCACGATCCAACGCCGCGTGAATGGCTCAATTACGAGCCTGTCGGAAAGCTTTGCGCGGGTGCGCGACAGTGGTGGGGTGATCAACGGCTCGACGCAGGAAATTGCCGGTGCCGCTCAGGATCTTGCAAGACGCACAGAGCAGGCGGCCGCCACCCTGGAACAAACCGCCACAGCAATTAAGACCCTGTCGGAATCAGTCAGCAGTTCAGCAGAATTGGCGTCAGAGGCCAACGTGGCGGCCACAGCTGTGGATGAGGAGGTCCTCGCCGGGAATGAGCTGGTGCAGCGAACTGTCGTCGCGATCCGAGAGGTGCAGAAATCGTCGAAGTCCATTGGCGTAGCCATTCGTTTGATTGATGATATTACCTTTCAGACCAACCTGTTGGCGTTGAATGCGGGGGTTGAAGCGGCGCGCGCGGGCGAGGCTGGCCGAGGCTTTGCTGTGGTGGCCTCTGAGGTGCGGGATCTGGCGGCTCGATCTGCAAATGCTTCGAAAGAAATCTCAGAGCTCATTCGATCAAGCGAAGCCCAGGTGGATCGTGGGGTCAGCCTGGCGGATCAGACCGGTGAGGCACTCCGATCCATTTCAGGTTCTGTCGGGGGTATTGTGCGGCGCGTCGAAGAGATCGCAAACTCCGCAGCAGATCAATCGGCCAGCATTAAGGAAATCACCGCAGCCACCGATCAGTTGGATCAGGTCACACAACAAAACGCTGCGATGTTCGAACAGGCCAGCGCAAGTAGTCTTTCGTTGCGGGCTGAGACAGAAAAGCTTGAGGGTGTTATCTCAGATTTCAGACTGGCTGATACTTCGGTGCAACCGGATTCGGGTGGAGAAACTCAGGATTTGGTCGCCTGACCTTTTATGTTGCGTCCGCCGCCAGTTGTGCGCGGGTGATGTGAGCTGGCAATTTTCAGATGTCCCCAGAAAAGAGCTGCCGTTCACAGCCATTTCAATGCTCTCTAGGGCCAATTTTCTGCATGAGCCGCTGAGCCGGATGGTGGCTGGATGCAATTATGACCTGCAATGGAAAGAATTACCGCGTTCCGAGAAAAACCTGAATCACCGATTATTAGCGATACGCGCGAAACACGGTAACGTCTTAGCCAAACCGTTCTGCATTTTAATCATTGCCGAGGTCCGGGCGCGGTCGATTGGCAGGTTGAACTGTCTCATTGATTGTAATGCTTTGAAAGATAACAGTTAATACCAACTCTTAAATCTTCCCTAATGAAACCCCTCTCATTCGACCATTAGCAAAATCGCAAGGGATTTGGTCGAATCTCGCTCTTGGGTGAATAAAATGGAGTGGGTGGAAATGGCCTATCAGAGTCTGGGCGATACGTCGCTAGAGTATTATCCGTGCCGTTATGGGGCGTCGAAAATCTTGTTTCGTGGACCGCAAAGAACGTTGGAAGGTGACTATATCGCCGTCCTCGGAGGCAGTGAAACATATGGGAAATTTGTGCAACATCCCTATCCGGATTTGATGGAAGGGCTGCTGGGTAAACCCGTTATCAATTTCGGTTGTATGAATGCGGGCGTCGATGTGTTCTCGCATGAGCAAACCTTGCTGGATGCCTGTAACAATGCCGCCCTTACGGTGTTTCAAATGCCCGGTGCATTGAATTTGTCGAACCGCTTTTACGCGGTGCATCCGCGTCGGAATGATCGGTTTTTGCGCGCATCGAACCTCTTGAAAACAATCTATCGCGAAGTGGATTTTACCGAGTTCAACTTCACACGGCATATGTTGAAAACGCTTCAGGATTTGTCGAAGGAAAAATTCGCCATCGTCGAGATGGAGTTGAAAGAAGCTTGGGTTGGGCGCATGAAATCTTTGGTGGCCCGTATCGAAAGCCCAATGGTTTTACTGTGGCTGTCAGAACGCTCCATCGCTGATCCGAACACGCATGGCATCCTTGGCGATGATCTGGTGCTGGTCGATGAAGACATGGTCAACGAGGTCCGGCCTTTTGTGCAGGACGTGGTTGAGGTGGTGGTGTCGCCGGATGATATCCAGCTGGGGCGAGAAGAGCTTGTCTACCCTGAAATGGATAAGGCGGCGGCCAATGCCATGTTGGGGGCTGTGGCGCATGATTTGGCGGCGGATGCTTTGGTCAACAGCCTGCGGGTTTAAAACGTCATCCAGACATGAAAAAGGCCCGTCAGTTTGACGGGCCTTTTGTGTTCATGGTCTGTGGAACTTAACCGAGTTTTTCGGTCAGTGCAGGCACAGCGTCAAAGAGATCCGCAACAAGGCCAAAATCAGCAACCTGGAAGATCGGCGCCTCTTCGTCTTTGTTGATCGCAACGATGATCTTTGAATCTTTCATACCTGCAAGGTGCTGAATAGCACCCGAAATCCCAACCGCGATGTAGAGATCCGGTGCCACAACCTTACCGGTTTGACCCACTTGCCAATCGTTTGGTGCGTAACCTGAATCAACCGCGGCGCGCGAGGCGCCAACAGCGGCGTTCAGCTTGTCAGCCAAGGCTTCGATCAGTTTAAAGTCGTCTTCTGACCCAACACCACGACCACCAGACACAACCACGCCAGCTGAGGTCAGCTCGGGGCGGTCAGAGGCGGCAACCTTGTCTTCAACCCATTCGGATAGGCCGGGGTTTTCAGCGGCAGAGACGGTTTCAACGGAGGCAGAGCCACCCTCGCCAGCGGCCTCAAAGGTTGAGGTGCGGAAGGTGATGACCTTTTTCGCGTCCGAGGACTTCACGGTTTGCACCGCGTTGCCCGCGTAAATTGGACGCTCAAAGGTGTTGGCGTCAACCACACCGGATGCATCCGAAATCACCATCACGTCCAAAAGGGCGGCCACACGGGGCATTACGTTTTTGGCGTCGGTGGTGGCGGGGGCAACAATGTGTTCATAATCGCCAGCCAAGGATACGATCAGTGCCGCGGTCGATTCCGCAAGGCGGTGACCAAGCGAGGCATCTTCGGCAACCAAAACCTTGGCCACACCGTCGATTTTCGCGGCAGCGTCGCCAGCAGCGGCAGCAGATGCGCCAGCAGCCAGAACAGTCACATCACCCAAAGCTTTCGCCGCGGTGACAGCCTTGGCGGTGGCGTCCATCGCCAATTCGCCATTGTTGACTTCTGCGAGAAGAAGAACAGCCATTATACAGCCCCCGCTTCTTTAAGTTTCTCAACGAGTTCGTCAACCGAACCCACGATGATCCCAGCCGCACGCGAGGCAGGCTCGGTGGTGGAAACGATTTCCAAACGCGGGGTCACGTCAACGCCGTAATCCGCAGCGGTCTTCTCATCCAACGGCTTTTTCTTCGCTTTCATGATGTTCGGAAGCGAGGCATAGCGTGGTTCGTTCAGGCGCAGGTCAACCGTGATGATCGCAGGCATGTTCACCTTGATCGTCTGCAGACCACCATCCACTTCGCGGGTCACAACGGCTTTATCGCCATCAATGTCCAGCTCGGATGCGAATGTGCCTTGTGACCAACCCAACAGCGCCGACAGCATTTGGCCGGTGGCGTTCATGTCGTTGTCGATCGCTTGCTTGCCGGCCAGAACAACACCGGGTTGCTCTTCTTCGACGACTTTTGCAAGGATCTTGGCAACAGCCAGTGGTTCGATATCTGTGTGTACGTCATCCGCAGCAATCACCAGAATGGCGCGATCAGCACCCATCGCAAGCGCGGTGCGCAGCGTTTCCTGGGATTGTTTCACACCGATCGAAACCACGACGATTTCGTCTGCCTTACCGGCCTCTTTCAGGCGAATGGCCTCTTCGACGGCAATCTCGTCAAAGGGGTTCATCGACATTTTTACGTTGGCTAGATCGACACCGGTTCCATCCGCTTTAACACGAACTTTCACGTTATAGTCGATCACGCGCTTAACAGGTACAAGCACCTTCATTGGCGTGTCTCTCCCAGTTATGCCCCAAGGGGCGGTCATGCTCTCGCGACACGTTTAACGGACGAGGGCCACTGAAAACAGCGCAAAATCGTCACGTCTTGTCCCAAGGACGCCGCGTTTTTTGTTTTTGACGGGGATTCTTTGCGAGAATGTTTCCGCTGTGCCGCATTTTCTTGCGAAGGGCATTGGAAAGAAAGGCGTCGAGTCGGCTATCTGTTGGCCCCCGGCACCCAAAGCACATCTGCTTTCCCATTATCATTGGCCATGCGCGCGGCGACAAAACACCAATCCGACAGGCGGTTAAGGTATTTGACCGCCACGGGGTTCACGGCCTCTACTGTCGCAAGCTCCGTCGCCAACCGTTCAGCGCGGCGCGACACGGTGCGGGCGATGTGCAGATGCGCGGCCAAACCCGACCCACCGGGCAGGATGAAGCTGCGCAGGGGTTCCAGCACCTTATTCATCACGTCAATTTCCGCCTCAAGCCGGTCCACCTGTTCTTGCGCCATGCGCAGCGGTGGATATTCGGCGTCCGCGTCTTTGTCCATTTCAGGGCGGCACAGGTCTGCGCCCAGATCAAACAGGTCGTTTTGAATGCGCGCCAGCGCCGTGTCCACATCGCCATCCGCATGCAGACGGGCCACGCCAATCACCGCGTTGGTTTCATCCACCGTGCCATAAGCCGTGACGCGGGCGTCGTGTTTGGGACGGCGCGAGCCATCGCCCAAAGCGGTTTCGCCCGCATCGCCGGTGCGGGTGTAAATCTTGTTCAGGACAACCATCAGTTTCCTCCTCGCAGCCAGATGAACAGCAAAATCAGCGCAATCGCCACCGCTTGTGCATAGATGCGATAGCGCATGAACCGATTGGAATTTTTGCGCGCAATCTCACCCCCCGCACCAAACGAGCCAATGCCCAACAGAAGAATGATCAGAACGGCGGCAATGGCCACTATCATAACAACAAAAAGCGGATCACTAAACATTGGTCTTCCTTTGGATGTTTGCCCTTTGGATAGCTAGCCATGGCCTAAAAGGCGAGCAGTAACTTCGCGGCAAAAAAACGCGCCCATCCCCTTTCCCCTTTCCAAAAATATCCCGGGGTGAG
>DDMF01000164.1:0-316 GCA_002340515.1 Rhodobacteraceae bacterium UBA2553
GGACGGAAGTGTAGCCCGCCACTTCGGCCATATCCGCCGGGTTTTCAGGCGGGACTGGCTCTTCAAACCACAAAGGATCATAGGCCTCAATCCGGCGCGCAAGACGCTTGGCCCCAGAGACCGTAAACTGCCCATGGGTGCCAAACAGCATGTCCGCGCGGTTGCCCACAGCCTTGCGGATGCGCTTGCAAAACGCCTCGCTGCGATCCAGATCCTCTAGCCGCGGTTGGTGGCCATCATAGATGGTATATGGCCCAGCCGGGTCGAATTTCACCGCCGTAAAGCCCTGTTCAACGGCTGCCAACGCGGCCTCGGC
>DDMF01000164.1:333-25025 GCA_002340515.1 Rhodobacteraceae bacterium UBA2553
CGGCAGCGAGGTCGGGACAGGTGTAAACATTGGGTGTGTCCGGGTCGGGATAGACATCGCCCTTTGGGGGATACAGATAGGTATAGCTGCGCAGGTGGTCATGCACCTTACCACCCAACAGGTCATAAACCGGGCGATCTGCCGCTTTGCCAATAATGTCCCAACAGGCCATTTCCAACCCGCTCAGCACCCCCATCACGGTAACGTCCGGACGCTGGGTAAACCCCGCCCCATAAGTGCACCGCCAAAGCCGTTCGATCTGGTGTGGATCGCTGCCTTCAAAATGTCGCGTGAACACATCCACCGCCATCGCCGCACAAAGATCAGGCGCAAAGGTCGCGTTGTAAATCTCGCCCACACCGGTGATCCCGCACACCGTGGTCAGGCGCAAAAAGATGAAATACCGTCCGCCATGACGTGGCGGTGGATTGGCAACCACAAAGGTTTCAATTGTGTCCAAACGCATGGGGCCCTCTTTTCGGTTTGGGTTATCGCGCGCCATCTTCAAGGATCAAATCCGCCGCACGCATCGCCAGCATCATGGTCGGCGCATTGGTGTTGCCCGACGTCACATTGGGAAACGCCGAGGCATCAACCACCCGAAGCCCCCGCATCCCGTGCACCCGCAAGCGCGCATCCAGAACCGAGTGTGACGGCCCAGCCCCCATCCGGCAAGTACAGCTTGCATGGAACACGGTAGAGGCGCGCGCGCGGAAGGTTTCAAGCATCCCCGCATCGTCCATCTGCGAGATATCCGGCGCTTTGGCCGCTTTGATCACCGCGCGCAAGGTCGGGGTCGAGGCCAAGGCGCGCAGCAGTTTTCCGGCACGAACCGCGACCTCTTGATCCTCATGCGTAGCAAGCGAGTTGGGCTGAATACTCGGCGGATCCAGCGGGTGTGACGAGGTGATACGCACCTGCCCCCGGCTGGTCGGGCGACACGGCTGAGCGGACAGGATAAACCCCGGATCGCGGTCGATCACCGGGGTGCCATCTGGCGGGTTCGAATAGCTGGCCGGGTTGCAATACATCTGTAGATCCGGCGCGTTAAGCTTGGGGTCAGAGCGCACAAAGCCGCCGATTTGGTTGACTGGCACACCCAGTGGTCCCTTGCGGGTCAGCACATATTGCAGCCCGGCGAGAACCCGCCCCAATGGATGACCCAAACGGGAATTCAGCGTGGGAACACTTGCTTCAAAATGCTGGGTCACCGCCAGATGATCCTGCAACCCTTCGCCGACCTGGGGCAGGTCTTGCACCACGTCGATCCCATGCGATTTCAGTAAAGCCACAGGCCCAATGCCTGAAATCTGCAACAATTTCGGCGAGTTAATGGCCCCCGCACACAGAATCACTTCGCCCAAGGCACGCGCAATAAATTGCTGATCACCGACACGGTAGCGAACCCCGGTCGCGCGCCCTCCCTCGATGATCACCTTTTCGACCACCGCATGCGTGACAAGTTTCACGTTGCCGCGCCTGCGTGCCGGGCGCAAAAAGGCATCGGCGGACGAACAGCGAAACCCATCTCGCACGGTGCTGCGATACGTGCTGATCCCTTCACGCTCAGGCCCGTTCAGATCCGCAAGAACCGGCCAGTTCATATCCTGTGCCGCCGCCAGAAACCGATTGGAAAACGGGTGCATTTGGCTGGACAGGTCGGTGACCGCAAGCGCGGCTTTACCCGTTTTTTCCGCCCCGTGATGTTCGAGCCGATCATAGGTTTTGCGGACGGTTTCCCACCCCCAACCGGTGGCACCGGCCCGATCCCAATCGTCAAAATCATGTGCAAGCCCACGCACATACGCCATTGCATTGATCGAGCTGGATCCCCCGACAACCCGACCCCGCGGCCAATACACACTGCGCCCGTTCAAACCCGGATCCGGTGCGACGTGATAGTTCCAATTCAGCTTGGGATTTGAGAAGGTCATCCCATAGCCCAACGGCACTTTGATCCAGAACTTGGCATCGGACCCGCCGGCTTCCAGCACCAGAACCTTGGTGCGGCCGGTTTCACTGAGCCGATCGGCCAACAGACAGCCAGCGGATCCTGCCCCAATGAGGATGTAGTCAAACTCCATAACCACGCTTTTTCACCTGTCCAAATGCTGCGCTTCATTCAAATTGCGGCGATCTGGCCCTTAATTCAAACAATGGTTTTGATCTCTGAGCCTAAAGAATATTTAATGCAAACATTGGGTCGCACGGCCCGCCTTTTGCAACACCCGCAAAGTGATTTACCGCATGTCAAAAATTCCCCATGTGACTTGGTTACGCGCCTTCGATGTGGCTGCCCGCCACAGCAGTTTTTCCAGCGCGGCAACGGAATTGGGGTTAACGCCCGCCGCCGTCAGTCAGCAAATTAAGCTTTTGGAACAGCATCTTGGCGCACAGCTGTTCAAACGATTGCCCAGAGGGGTTGTTCTCACAGATCTTGGCCACGCCTACGCACAGCCGATCCGAAAGTCCTTTGCCGAAATGCAGGACGCCACGACCGGGCTTTTTGGTACGCATCGTAAGCGTCGGGTTCGGGTGCATGGCTCAATCAGCTATACGGCCTTGATATTGGCGCCAAAATTGTCGGAGTTTCACGCCGCCCATCCCGATATTGACGTCCAGATCACCACCGCCGTCTGGACCGAACGGGTCGAGGATCACACCGTTGACGTGGAAATTCGATATGGGCATGGGGATTGGGAGGAAAGCAATATCCGCCACCTTGGTCATCAGGTTGCAGAGGTGGTGTGTCACCCGGATGTTGCGGCAAAATTTGGGACCGGAATTGCGTTTCAAGACCTTGCCCCCCACGCAATTCCAATCATTGGATCAGAGGCGGATTGGGGAAAAATGGCGGAACATCTGGGCGTGCAGGCGCCTTCTACGGCGGGCCGCTTCAAAGCAGATTCCTCGCTCATTGCTTTGCAAATTCTGGCAGGTGGCACGGGTGCGGGCCTTATTTCATGCGACTTTACAAAGAGATACCTAGAGCAGGGGCAATTAGTCTCGCCCCTTGAATTCAGACTGCCATTACCGCGGAGTTTCTTTTTGATCACCCCCGACGGTGCGCCTGCGCGCCCAGAGGTGACCCAATTTTGCGACTGGCTTTATGACATGCACCATGAGGCGATCTAGATCGAGCATCCGCACCCATGGCAGGCCGCAAACTCAGGTGAAATGACGATGGCGATCCCTGCAGGAAACGACAAACGCTAGCACAGTCAACACTTTAGCTCGTCCACCCCAGCACATACCCCCCGTTGAAAACAAACAAGGAATTTCAACAAAGCCCAACGGCTTTGCGAAAGCAATAAGGCCTGCCCACAAGCGCATGTCCCGTCTTTTGGGTTACTGCCTGACACTTGGAGACATCTCCGCATGGAAAGCATTTGCGCAGGTTGCTTCGGTTCGGTTGAACACTACCGAGCGAGTATCTTTGGCGTATGCCACCCTAAACGCGCTCACTCCCCAACAGGCTGAACAAGTAGCCTCGGCGGCGCTGAGTGCATCGGGCGCACCTCTTCCTGCATTCCTTGGTGGTTTACACGATGCCCGCCACTGGGCGTCTCTTGCGACAAAAGCCGAACTCAAAGCCTATGCGCTAGCCGCGTTTGAGGCCCTTTCGCCACGCGAACAAACAGCCTTTTACCGCCATATCTCGGAGGTGAAACTGTCATGACCGAGCGTGAGCTAGACGAGATCCTTACCGTTCGTTGGCCGTTGGTGCTGCGTCGTGTCATGGCCGATGGGTCCGACACATGGTTGCAGGGCTTTGCCCGGTCAATCGCACGGCACGGAAAGCGCCCCACATGGCAACCCAGCCCTAAACAAGCGGCTCTCATGCGCCAGCTTGCGGCTGAACTTGGCCACCCTAAACAAGATGGTTTCGAACTGATCGAGAGATGAGAAAGCGTGTTCCCGCACACGATAAAGGCGGGGCGCATCTGGTGGTTCGGGATCAACTACGGTGGCACCAGAAAGCGACTAGGCACACCACGGGCGGGGTCACATGCCAAGGGCAGTCCGAAAGATTGAAGCCTGACCCCCGACGCCGCGTTCAAGCGTCGCAAGTAGCAATCGACTGGTTGGCGGAGACGCACGCACAATCAGGCCCTAAGCGATGGCCCGGCTCCGTTGAGCAAGGACTTCACGCCGAGGGTGTAGGGACTGCCAGACCTTCGGGTGTGGGCAGTCGTCCTATGCCCTTTGCTCAGACCCTCACCATTGAGCAGACACAACGTAAGAAACGAAGAGAGAGCCGAAATGAACGAGATGAAGCCCAAGTGGCCCTACTGCACAACACGCTGGAAAAAGCTGCGGCTGGTCAAGCTGGCTCAAAATTCTGTCTGTGTGGTCTGCGAACTACGTGGGCAAACTGTCGAGGCGAACACGGTGGATCACATCAAGCCGGTCAGCCAAGGCGGTGATCCATTCCCTGAACTGTCTGGCCTCATGTCTTTGTGTGAACGCTGCCACAACGAGAAGACCTCAGGGCATGATCGCACCGGCGGCAACGCAAACGGTCGGCGCTTCAAAGGATGTGACGCCCACGGCAATCCAATCGACCCGGCAGACGGATGGTGGGGTGGGGGCGGGTGAAATCACGAGAGATGCATATAGCCCCAACCGCTGGGAAAGAAGAATAGATACTTAATAAGGTTTTGAAAAAATGGGACAAAGAGGCAAAGGCGCAAAGCCAAAACTGGCAGTGGTTGGAAACTCAGATCAGGGGAATTTCGGCTTTGCGCAAGACGAGATTTCGTCACTTCGCGCAACCTTACCTTGGGAACAAGAGGGGCAGACTCGCGTTGAGCGCATTGTGGCGTTCCTTGAAGACCTGCCCATCACGCAAGGCTCGCTTGCTGGCACCAAATTGCAAATCCGCCCGTGGCAGCGCGAGTTTCTCGAAGCCGTTTACGCCGAGGGCGAAGCCGGACGCCGGCCAGTTCGCACGGCGGTCCTGTCGATGGCCCGCAAAAACGGCAAAACGCAGCTGGTGGCCGGGCTTGGCCTCTGCCACCTTCTTGGCCCTGAGGCCGAGAACCGGGGCGAGGTGTATGCCGCCGCCAACGACAAAGCCCAATCTGGCAAGACCTTCATGGAAATGGTCGCAATCCTTGATGAACACCCTGAACTTGATGCCCGCGTGAATGTGGTGAAATTCAGCAAACGGATTGAGGTTCTGCACGGTGTTGGCAAAGGCTCGATCTTCCAAGCCCTCTCTGCGGACGCCAGCACCAAACAGGGGCTTTCCCCGTCTTTCACGATCTATGACGAACTCGGCACCGCCCCAAAGCGCGACCTGTACGAGGCGCTCGATACCGCCATGGGCGCGCGTGACAATCCGCTTTTGTGCGTAATCAGCACCCAAGCCGCCAGCGACCATGCTGTGCTTTCTGAACTCGTGGACTATGGCAAAAAGATCAACGCGGGCGAACTCGCAGATCCCAGCTTTCACCTGACATTCTATGGCGCCGAGGATGATGACGACCCATGGGCCGAGGAAACGTGGCACAAGGCAAACCCTGCCCTTGGTGATTTCCGATCGCTTGAGGATGTGCAGCGCCAAGCGGCCCAAGCGAAGCGAATGCCCGCCGCCGAACAGGGGTTCCGCAATCTCATTCTAAACCAACGTGTTGACGCCCATGTGCGATTCTTGGCTAAGGCCGAATGGGATGCAAACAATCGCGCCGTGGACTTCAAAGCCCTTGAGAGGCGGCAGTGCTGGGCGGGGCTGGATCTGTCGCAATCGCGCGACCTGACCGCCTTTGTGATGGTATTTCCTGACGAAAAGGGTGGTTTTGATGTGCTGCCCCGCTTTTTCCTGCCTGAACAAGGGATCAGAGAAAAAGCCGAACTCGACCGCGTGCCATATGACATTTGGGCCAAGCAAGGGTTTCTGACACTGATACCAGGAGCGGTGGTTGATCCGTCATATGTGGCCGAAACCATTGCCGAGGCGTGTTTGATCTATGACGTGCAACGCATCGCCTATGACCGCTGGCGCATTGAGGATCTGAAACGCGAACTTGACCGCATGGGGGCAGAACCACCCATTGAGCCATTCGGCCAAGGGTTCCGCGATATGGCCCCGGCGGTGGATAAAATGGAACGTCTGGTGGCCGAGGCGCGGTTACGTCACGCAGGTAACCCGATCCTGACATTCTGCGCCTCAAATGCTGTGGTGGAAATGGACCCAGCGGGCAATCGCAAGCTGGCTAAAAATAAATCCAGCGGGCGCATTGATGGAATGGTGGCTTTAGCAATGGCGCTGGCAGCGGTGGATCGCGAACAGGCAGAAGAGGTTCCGGCCTGTCTTAGGGAGTTTTTGGAATAGGTGGGTGAAAGCCGTACGCTAAGCTAAACATCCCAATTGCGAAGGTAGCAATTGCAATAGCTACAAATGTAAAACCCCAAAAAATGAATCTTTCCTCGCCATCCTGATCACCGTGCCCAAAAGAAGCTGTAGCCATATAAGCCAATATCCAAGATATTGTTCCGACTGTAATTCCAATGGTCCAGAGCGTGATTGCAAATCGAAGTGCTCCACCCGCGATCAAAGTTGATAAGCTGGTTAACTGAGAGAGAATTCCAAGTAGAGCACCAGAATTTAACAATGTAGCGCCACTTATTGCAGCCTTGGCATATGCCGTCATCGTGTTGTTGTTATTTTCAAATGTCATGACTTTAATTTCCTTAGACGGACGCCAGCACCGCCGCCGTTTTCAGGTATGAACTCAACGCCTGCACTTTCAAGAGCTTGTTGAATTATTTCAATCGTTTCGGGCTTTAATTCCTCTCCGCGTTCCAGTCGTGATATTGTATTTGGAGATACTGCCGCGACTTGCGCTAATTCTCGCAAGCCTAAGCCTGTTGCGGCTCTCGCCATTTTGCATTGAGTTGCGTTCATGATAGCGGTGCTACTTTTTTGTTGACTGTATTGGGCCGCAATGGTAGCCCTGCTATCAATACTATCACATTCGGAGATCAAAACAATGCCCAAAAACCGCGTTTGCGCGAACACCCCCGCTTTGTCTCGTCGTGCCTTTGTCGGAGGCACCGCTGCAATCCCATTCACCTCGCACCCTTTGTTTGCGGCCCCGTTTCAAAAAACCTCCAGCACACCCAAATATCAAAGCGACAATGACACCCTGATCCATGCGCGAATTGCAGAAATTTGTTGCTGGATCGATGCACCATTCCCCGAATTGAACCTAGAAGATGGGGGGATAACCGCGTCGGACACGTTTCTTGATTGGCATAGGGATCATTCAATTTCCTTGGATCTGACCTGTGGCGGCGACATCAAAGGCACGGTGATCGCGCATCATCGGTTCATGAAGTGCTTATATGAATTGGTTGCAAAGGACCGAGTTTAGCTCACAGTCAAATGTCGCCAAATAACAAAGTAGAAAATACCTTGCGCCAATCCAATTTTCGTTTTAGTAAATAGGCATGAAGCCCGGAGAGTTCATAAATGCAGTTTCCGAACTGTACCGCGTCGATGAAATGACAGTTGTGCAACATGTTCGGTTGCTCAAACGAGAAGGGCTGTTGACCAAAGGTGCGCGCGGCAACAACGCACCGGACATGACGCCGATGGATGCAGCCCGTATTACAATTGCTTTGCTGGCAACTGACAAGCCAGCACACACCGTTGAGACCGTTCGAAAGTTCTCAGAACTGAGCGTGAACGCCAATTTTTACCCGGCTGAAGGTCCAGAATTTGGCAACGATAAGAAATGTAATGCTGTGCTGGAGGACATTCTAAAGGAATATTTCGAGTTTCAGTCTGATCGGATGATCAATTTCGAGGCTATCGAGATTAATCGTGCTGAAATGCAAGCCACTATGATTTTCGAAAGCGGCAGGGTCATGTTCGATGGTTCCCTTGAGCAGCACCTGAGCATTTACAAAGCAGGTGGAAATGGTGGGCTGCAAACAATCGGTAGACTGAATGCTTCGGCATTACAAAGTCTAGCCATTGGCATCAATCGCCACAAAATGTTTGGGGAAGATATGAGCCAGACATAACAGATTAAACCGGTCAGTGCGGCTTCGGTCGGCAAACTTCGCCCGCACTGACCTTTCACCTTAAATCCTAGAGAAAGGAATCAAGATGTCTCTTGATAGTTTGAATGCTCTTAAGGAGCAACGCAGCGGCAAGATCGCTGAAATGCGCACCATGAATGACGCGGCCCAGAAGGAGGGTCGCGATTTGTCGGGTGAAGAGCGCAAACGCTTTGACGCCCTCGATGGCGAAGTGCGCGGCCTAAGTGCCCGCCTGTCCGATGCGGAAAAACTTGCGGAGTTTGAGCGGCTTGAAACCCGCGGGGAAACCATTTCCGGTAACTCCCCAGAAGGCCGTTCGCTGATCAATTATTCCCTGTCAAAAGCCCTTGGCGAAAGCCGTTCGGGTGCTTTGTCTGGCCTCGAAGCCGAATGGCACCAAGAGCTTGCTCGTGACCGCGCCGAGGTCCGCGGTGTTATGGTCCCAACCGAGGTCATTCTAGGCGGCGAAACCCGCGCGCTGACCACCGGTGGTTCCGCTGGCAACATGATTTCTACCGATCTTGCCAGCATGACTGACCGCCGCCGCGCAGCTCTCAAGGTGGAAAGCATGGGGGCCACAATTTTGCGCGGCCTGTCTGGCAACCTTGAGCTGCCCCGCCTGATTGGTTCGGGTGCAGCGGGTTGGGTAGATGAGAACTCAAACAGCAACCGTTCGGATGCTAGCTTTGGTAAAAAGGCAATGGGTCCAAAGACTGTGACAGCGGAATATGAATTGTCGCGCCGCATGTTGCTGCAAGCAAATCAGGCCCTTGAGCCAATTTTGCGTGCGGATCTGGCCTATTTGCTTGCTCAGGCATTGGATAGCGCTGCATTGCGTGGCGGCGGAGCGAACGAACCGACTGGCATTTTGTCCGACACAGACATTCAAAGCGTCACGGGCGGGCCGTTTAGCTCTGACATTGCTGCTGACCTGATTGCCGCTCTGGAAACTGATAACGTGACGGGCAGCACCGGCTTTCTGACCAATTCCAAAGTGATGAATACGGCTCGGAAAATCAAAGACGCTGACGGACGCACCATTCCGCTGAGCGAACTCTTCCACAATGAACGTGTGGAAAGTTCAACCCAAGTACCCACCGATATTGGCGGCAGCAACGATAAAAACGCGCTGATCTACGGTGAGTGGGCAAGCCTCTATATTGGATATTGGTCTGGCGTCGATTTGCTGGTGAACCCGTATCATTCAGACGTTGCCAGCAAAGGGGGCGCAATCTTGCACGCATTCCTTGATGCTGATGTGATCACGCGGCACCCAGAGGGGTTCCGGTATGCGGAGATCGACTAATGTCTGTCCCCGATCTGGACCAAATCAAATTGGCCCTTCGGATTGATGCAGACGAGTTCGACGACCAGATTACACAGCATGCAGACGCGGCAGTCGCATATTTCAAAACTATCGGGGTCAACATTGACCCCGACGACTGTCCTAAGCCCGTCGCGCAAGCGATCATTTTGTTTGTGAAATACTTCTTCGATTACGCTGCTGATGCCCCTGTGGAAGGTGGCCCATCCGGTCAAATTCGATTGCCTTGGGCAATCTATCAATTGGTAGCGCCCTATAAGGAGGTGAGCCTGTGACACTTGAAAAACGCTTTCAGTCAATCGAACTTCGCACCAATGGACGCCGCCTTGAGGGCTATGCCGCTCTGTTCGGCACTGAGGCTCGCATTGGTGGCGGTACTATCGAGACCATTGCAGCGGGTGCATTTACGTCCACCCTGCGCGAACGTGGTGACATTCTGGCGCTGGTGGATCATGACCCATCTCGCGTCCTTGGCCGCACGCGGTCTGGCACCTTGCGTCTGAGTGAAGATACACGGGGTCTATGTTTTGATCTTGATGTACCAGACACCCAAGCTGGGCGGGATATTCTTGCCTTGGCCGCACGTGGCGACCTTGGTGGCATGTCGTTTGGATTTTCTGCCCGTGACGAATTCAACGATGGCACGCGGCGCGAATTGCGGGCCGTGGATCTGTACGAAATCAGCATTGTCGCGGCCTTTCCTGCTTATGAAGGCACAGTGATCAATGCGCGTGCGCAAGAAGTTCCCAATTCAAACTGGCAGCACATTTCGCGGACCCTTCGGATTTTGGAGTTGCAGCAATGAAACTCTTTCCCCGTCTGTTTGGCCGTGAAACGCGCAACGAAGTAAAAACCTCTGATCCGTCTTTGGCTGAATTCATGGGCTATCGCGGCGGCAATCTTGGGGTGGTGGATCAAAACCGCGCGTCTGGGTTGGCCGTGGCACAAGCCTGTATTTCGGTGATCAGCCAAAACTTGGCGGCGATGCCTCTGAATGTTTATCTGCGCAGCGAGAAAGGCGGGCGGGATCGTGCCAGCGCTCACCCGCTGCATGCCTGTTTGCATGATCGCTTCAATCCGCAAATGACCGCCTTTGAAGGTCGGGAATTCTTGATTGTGTCTTTGTTGACCGCTGGAAACGCCTTTGCCCGTATCGACACAAATGCACGCGGCCAGGTCATTGCTTTGCATCCGCTTCACCCCGCAATGGTTACGGTGGAACGGCTTGAAAATGGGCGTCTACGCTACCGTGTGTCAAACGGGAAAGGTCAATCCAAAGTGTTGTTGCAAGAAGAAATCTTGCATCTGCGCTATCGCCTTGGACCAGATGGGATCATGGGCGCATCCCCCATTCAGCTTGCCCGCGAAACCTTCTCTCTGGCGCTGACCCAGCAAGAACAAGCCGCGCGCCAAGCTGGCAAAGCGTTTCGGACTGAGGGCGCGCTGGTGTTCCCTCAGTCGATTGGTGGCGACAAAAAGAACGAAGCTTTGGGAAAACTGCGTGACCGGATTGAGGGCGATGTAAACACATCGGGCATTCTGGTGCTGGATGGTGGCATGGAATGGAAAAGCCTGTCCCTGTCCTCAAAAGACGCGGAATTCCTCGAAAGCCGGAAACTATCCAACATGGATGTTGCACGCACCTATAGCGTGCCGCCTACCGTTATTGGGATTACCGATAATGCGACCTATTCCAACGTGGATGGCGAAAGCCGTGCACTGGTGGTCAGGTGCTTGGCCCCGATGGCGCGACGTGTTGAGCAAGCCTTGAACAGCGCATTGTTGACCACTGAAAGCCGCAAGAAGCTGTTTATTGAACATGATCTTGCAGGACTTCTGCGTGGTGATTTGAAGGCCCGCTATGATGCATATCGCATTGGCCGAGATGGGGGGTGGCTTAGCTCGAATGAGATCCGGGCATGGGAAAACCTTAGCGACATTGAAAATGGTGATGAATACTTGTCGCCCCTCAATATGGCAGAGCTTGGCAACCGTGATGGGGGCAAAAATGAGTAATCGCACTCAAAAACTCACCCAAGCTGATATCTGTCGCGCCGTAAAAGGATGCCGCCAAGCCGGTGTTGAAATCGGTGCCGTTCGCATAAGCCCTGACAACCGCGAAATCATCATAACACCATTGGACCCAAGTCAGCAGCAAGCCTCTATCTCGGATATCGACAAGCTTCTGGATATGTCATGACAAAAAAACGCAATCCCTTTCGTGGTGTCGGAAATCAGCCCACGACCGACCGTCACGGAAAGAAGCGCTGGCGTCTCCGTACTACTATCAAAGGTCGGCGAGTTGATACCTATTTGCCCGGTAAATATGGTTCACTTGAGTTTCGTGCAGCGTACGATGCAGCGGTAAATTTTGACCAGAGCGGCCCCGCCACAATGGGCAAAGCAGGAACCTTTGCGCACACCATTTCGCACTACAAAGGCAGCAATAAGTTCACATCGTTGGCCTATTCCACACGTTACGGAAAAAGCAAACGCTTGGAGTGGATCAATCTGCTGATTGGCTCCGCAAACATGTCTGAACTTGAGGTTCGGCACATCGAGAACTTAATGGACCGAAAGGGTGGACCCAACGCCGCAAATCGATTGCTGAAAGAGCTGTCAGAACTCTTTGACTATGCCCGCAAGAAAATCGGTCAGAAAGTCACCAACCCAACGACATTGGTAGAAAAGCGTCAGACGCCGCAAGGTGGTCACCATACTTGGTCAGATCAAGAAGTAACAAAGTACCGGGCGGCACACCAATCTGGCACCAAAGCTCGTTTGGCCCTTGAGCTAATGTTGGCGACGGGGGCGGCGCGTCAAGATGCATGCGCAATTGGTCGCCACAGTATTATCGAAGGCAACCTACATTATGCGCGGAAAAAAACAGGCCAAGAAGCCACTTTGCCGCTTAGCCTTATGCCGCGCCTGATTGAGGAACTCATTCACCTATCGCCCGAAACTGGCCTGTTTTTAACCCACGGTGATGGGCAAGCCTATACGCCAGAGGGTTTTGGGAACTGGTTTCGCGAACAATGCCGCAAGGCAGACATTCCCGACAAATGTAGCGCCCACGGCTTACGCAAATACGGAGCCACGAAACTTGCAGAAGCCGGAGCAACCGAATTCCAAATCATGGCGTTTCTCGCCCACAAAAGCACTCACGAGGCGATGACCTATGTACGAGATGCCCAACGCAAAAAGCTAGCCGCCGATGGAATGGCACTCGTACATCAAGGCAAAGCGTCCAACCTTCCGGATTGGTTGGACAAGTCAGCCAAGCAACTCATTGAAAGGGAAGTGGAAAAATGAACAATTGGCGATCCCTGCAGGACTCGAACCTGCAACCCTCTGCTTAGAAGGCAGATGCTCTATCCGGTTGAGCTAAGGGACCGCTGGGGCAACGCATACCCTTGGTCAACACTCCCTTTCAACCGCAATCTTACGACAGGTTGTTAATCTGTCTGGCCACAAGCCAAGAAATCGGCAGTCCAACCAAAAAACCAGCGATGGCAGAATAAAGGATCGGCATACCGGTATCCAAGCCCATGGTCAGGGCGGCGACAATGAAAATGCCGGCCAAAGTGGCTCCAACAGGAAGGTACATAACGGCGGTCAGGCGGAGCATGGGAATCCCTTATTAGCTAATGACATGCGATTAACCGAATTTGTGCCCGCTCCGCCGCCGCAAAACTTTGATCTGGATCAGTCGCCCGTCATTGCCCTTGCGACATAGTAACTCACTGGCAAACCAACGATAAATCCGACGGCTGCGGCCCCCAGCAAGGGCCACAAACCAGTCACGCCATTCACCAAAGCGACGACCACCAGAACCGACGCCAAGGTGGACCCAATGATGCCGTAAAACGTCATGACAATCTTGAACAAAGGCGAGCGCATATCACTTCTTTTTCACAAATTGGGTAAGGATAACAATACGTTGCCCCTCAACCCGGCCTTCGATATGTTCAGGATTATCTGCCACCAATGAAATGCCGCGCACCGCCGTTCCGCGTTTGGCGGTAAAGCCCCCGCCCTTCACCGGCAGGTCCTTGATCAGCACCACATTGTCCCCCGCATTCAGCACCGCACCATTGCTGTCACGATGCGCACTTTCCGCAGCAACGTTATCCGCCCAAGCTTGCGCGTCCTCATCCAGATACAATTGATCCAGCAAATCCTGCGACCACCCCTCGCCTAACCGTTTGAGAACACGGGCAGAAATCACCTGAACCGCAACATCCTCGGACCACATCGAGGACGCCAAACCGCGCCAATGCGACGCCTCTAACGTGCCGTCAAGCTGTGCCACACAGGTTCCACAAATCGCCACCGACGCCCCCGCCGGGCCGCCCGTCACATCGTAATTTTCCAGCGGAGCGTCCGCTGAGCAGAGAGGGCAAGACATGATTTGGCTCCGTTCGTAGCGCTTAGAAAAACTTTAAACTCTTTAATCATTCTGACGGCCAAACTGTAAACTCTTTAAAGGTCGCAGGGGCAAAACTGTAAACTCTTTAAAGGGAACGAAACCGGAAACTTTAAACTGTTTAAAGGTGCAAAATGTCCCGCCTCATCCCCCGCCTGACCATCCCGTTAACCCAATTGCGCAGCCGCCTGACCGAAGCACTGGAGGCCACCGTTCAGCGCGAGAACCGGGTGATCATCACCCGCCACGGAAAACAGATCGCCGCCCTTGTCACGATGGACGAGCTTGACCTGATTTGGCGCGACGAAGATTACACGCTGTACGGGCCGATCAATCCCGCCACCGGCCACCGGCACGGGGCCGCTTGGGTGAAAGCCACCGGCTGGAAACGCCCCTTGGCCGAGGCGGAAGCCACCACGCAAGACCCCGACCTCCAGGATCTGATGCGGCGATATGGGATGCAAACAGAAGAGGACGACACCCCCGCAAAGCCCCCGGTCGATTTTGAGCAGATGGAAGCCGACTTCCACGCCCGCTGCGCCGCCGTTGATGCACGGCAGGAGGAACGCAAGAAGGCGCAAGAGGGGAGCGAGGGGAGTCTGGAAAGTGTGGAGGGGGAGGAAAGTGTTGCATCTGACGAGGCAGTGAAGCGGCGTTGGGGGTGGTTTGGGCGTCGTGGGGCGTCAGGTAATTAGGCGTGCGGTGGGTTTATGTTTTGTGAAAGGAAGCAGATGCCTCAGATAAGTACAAACCCAAAAAACCCACTCGACATCAAGACAGACTCGCTTCATCTAGCACTTTCAAACTTCCGTTGCCGATTTGAATCACATTTCAGCGACTACCAACCCCGAATAGCAGTTTCAGCTTTTGGTTCGCTATTTTCGTGCTATCTTCAACAAAAGGGAGAACAGTTGTGTCTGAAAAAGAACTGCAAGAACTCGAATACCTTATCAATCAAGCTCGAAAAGCTCGGATGAGTGATTCTGAACTGGCTGAGCAGAGAATGAGTTTTGCCTATGGGAATTCAGCATTTGAAAACCCAATGATCACTAAGGAAATGGTTGAAAACGAAGCGCGGAAATTGGCAGCAGAATGAATGATGAACTACGGGTCCGCCATAGCGAGGCCGAAACCGCGTCGCTAATTTCGGATCCTGTTGAAAAAGCAGAGAAAGAGGCTGCAAATGCCCTTCTTCAAGCTGATAGAGTCAAAGAATACGTTCTCCAGTGTATTGACCGGAATGGTAAATTCAAACTTCGACCCTCCACACTGCTGGATTTAAACAGGTGCGCGATTGAGGGGCTGGATGCTTACGCTGGAAGCTGGCGCCCCGGGGGCGTCAAAATCAATAAGAGCAAGCACTCCCCACCAGAAGGGCACTTGGTCGCTGAATTGGTTGAAGATTTGTGCGACTATGTTAACGACAACTGGGATGGTGAGTGTGCAATTCACCTATCCGCCGTTGTAATGTGGAGGCTGAACTGGATTCATCCCTTCACAGAAGGCAATGGGCGCACATCGAGAGCCGCTTCCTATCTTGTCCTTTGCGCAAAAGAGCAAATTCTCTTGCCCGGCGGATATTCTATACCCGAGCAAATCGTCGAAAACCGTACACCCTACTACGAAGCCCTTGAAGATGGCGACTATCACTTTGGGGAAAATGGCGGTTTACTAAATTCAGATGTCGTACCCATGATGGAAGATTTACTTGCTGGAATGCTAGCTAAACAGCTCACGAAGCGGCATCAAAACGCCACCGCTTAATCCTCCGTATTCTGCTTTTGACACATAGGACAGCGCCCGACACTGGGTGGGTGCAGTGACTGTTCTGTTTGGCGACAGATCACAACACACTAATAGGCTGATCTTATTTGCAACCTTGCAAAAGCGCCCTCCCGTGGGGAGGGTCCCCTCTCAGTGATTGTAAACAATCACCTGTCGGGCGGCGGGGCGCTGTCCGGTCTATCGTCCGGACGGGACTTTGCAATGTATGTGACCAAAAGAAAGCCCCGCGGGTTGGGCGGAGCTTTGGGGTGTTTTTGGCTGGGTTATCGCGGAACATTGGCGGGGTGGGCACGCGATTTGCTTTGCAATTCGCTTTCGCCCACTGCGTTCATTTCAGCCCAAAATGGACTAGTCCATTTTAAGGGCTGAAATAAACGCTTCCTGAGGAATATCCACTTTCCCAAACTGGCGCATCTTCTTCTTACCGGCCTTCTGCTTTTCCAGCAGTTTCTTTTTCCGCGTGGCGTCGCCGCCGTAGCATTTCGCGGTCACGTCTTTGCGCATGGCTGACAGGGTCTCGCGGGCGATGACTTTGCCGCCGATGGCCGCTTGGATCGGGATTTTGAACATGTGGCGGGGGATCAGGTCTTTGAGCTTTTCAACCATCGCCCGGCCCCGCGCCTCGGCCCGGTCGCGGTGCACCATGGTTGACAGCGCATCCACCGGTTCGTCGTTCACAAGGATCGACATTTTCACAAGGTTATCCTGACGGTAGCCGTCCATTTGATAGTCAAACGACGCATAGCCTTTGGTCACCGATTTCAGGCGGTCGTAAAAGTCAAACACCACCTCATTGAGCGGCAGGTCGTAAACCACCATCGCGCGCGAGCCCGCATAGGTCAGGTCAAGCTGGATGCCGCGGCGGTCCTGGCACAGTTTCAGCACGTCGCCCAGATAGTCGTCGGGCACGAGGATCGTCGCCTTAATGCGCGGCTCTTCCATATGGTCGACGGTGGACAGGTCGGGCATGTCGGCGGGGTTGTGCAGCTCAAGCATCGACCCGTCGCGCATATAGACGTGGTAAATCACGCTGGGCGCGGTGGTGATCAGCTCGATGTTGTATTCGCGTTCAATCCGGTCGCGGATCACCTCGAGGTGCAAGAGGCCGAGGAACCCGCAGCGAAAGCCAAAGCCCAGCGCCGCGGATGTTTCCATTTCGTAAGAGAAGGACGCGTCATTCAGCGCAAGCTTTTCGATACTGTCACGCAGGTCTTCAAACTCGGCATTGTCGACCGGGAAAAGGCCACAGAACACCACCGGTTGCGCAGGTTTAAAGCCCGGCAGCGCGACGGTTGTACCCTTTTTCTCATGCGTGATCGTGTCGCCCACGCGGGTGTCGCGCACCTGTTTGATCGACGCGGTGAGAAAGCCGATTTCGCCCGGCCCAAGCTCGCCAATCATCTCCATCTGCGGGCGGAACACGCCGATGCGGTCCACCGGATAGACGGCATTGGTGTTGATCATCCGAATGCGGTCGCCCTTTTTCAGCTTGCCGTCGATGATGCGCACCAGAACGATCACGCCCAGATAGGCGTCATACCAACTGTCCACCAGCATCGCCTTAAGCGGCGCGTCAATGTCCCCCTTGGGGGCGGGCAATTGGGTGACGATCGCCTCGAGCGTTTCGTGAATCCCCTGCCCCGTTTTGGCAGACACCTGAATGGCGCCGGTCGCATCAATGCCAATCACATCCTCGATCTGCTCGGCCACCCGGTCACAATCGGACGCGGGCAGGTCGATCTTATTGAGGATCGGCACAATCTCATGGTCCGCTTCCATCGCGTGATACACATTGGCCAGCGTCTGCGCCTCAACCCCTTGCGAGCTGTCGACCACCAGCAAAGACCCCTCAACCGCACGCATCGAGCGGCTGACCTCATAGGCGAAATCCACATGCCCGGGGGTGTCGATCAGGTTGAGCGTATAGGCCTCGCCATCATCCGCCACGTACTCAATGCGCACCGTGTTGGCCTTGATGGTGATGCCGCGTTCACGTTCGATATCCATCGTGTCAAGCAGTTGCGCCTGCATGTCACGATCCTTCACCGTGCCCGTCTCTTGGATAAGGCGGTCAGCGAGGGTGGATTTACCGTGGTCAATATGTGCCACGATCGAGAAATTGCGGATGTGTTTCAGGTCGGTCATAAGGGTAGCGTATTATAGGGAATCGCGACCCAGTCAAGCGCCCACGTAGCGCCTTATAATATCCACCCCACCTGTTGGCCTAAGTTCAGCATCCGAAAGGCTGTGGCCTCTAAATCTTCGATGAACAGCTTGCGACTTTTGAATCGTCGAACCGAATGTGTGCACAGGCTGATATTGATGCGTCGCGGGGCATCTTTGCGAATGGCAACAACCAGTTCCGGATCGTCGCGAAACTTAGCTAATCCAATCTGCATATCATCCTTGGTGCCCGGCCAATCAAAAAACAACATTGCATCATCTGCATCCACATCAGCCAAGCATTTAATCAACCAAGTGGTCAGGGCTTTGTTGCCTTTGCCGTCCGGCAATGGAAGATCCATCGAACATGCAATTTTGCAGGCGCGAAGATCAGCGCGCACATCAAGCAAAAGTTTTTCGTTCTCAATGTAAAAGCCTGCCGTGATTAGGTAATCTTCTGAAAGCGCACGCCTGTCTTCCTTTGCACGAGTATCTTCATCGGCCCGAATTCCGGCTGAATGCCGCAATGACACTCGGCGATGCAAATTATGCGTTAGTTTAGAACACAGATCACGGCGTTCTTGTTGCCACCCGTATACTATTTCGGAGAACCCTTTGATATTGGAGTTAAACCCAAGGGCTGTGGACGATGCTTCGACAAACGCAGGCCACCCCTCTGGCATCGCATCATATGTCCGAATTCCGGCCCCATCTTCCCAAAAGAACTCGAGACACTGATCTAAAACATACAACTCAAACTCACAAAGATCAGCATTGCTCCTTTGCAACTCCAGAAATGTTCGGATGTCGGCCCAAGCGAAGTGGTATAAATCCCGTGATTTCAATTTAGCTTTGGGAATATTGTAAGGCGGCTCATCCGGCTTCAATGCGAAGTCATTGGAAATTGTAATCACAACCGGCACTCCAACCTGATCCGCAAGTTGCGCGTAATCCTGAATTTGCTCTGTTCTGATTTTTCCGACATCGGCTTTGGCTTCAATAAACGCGGCCCAATCGGTTTGCCCGCGCCGACACCACACCAAACCATCAGGTCTCACATCTGGGTATTTACTTCCTTTGTAAGACACTTCCATCAAGCTTTGATAGGTTCCCGTCTTTGCAATTCGGCATCCACATTGTGCCAAGAATTCCGCACGGATGTTAGGTGAACACTCAAGCATAGCCATAAAGACCGATAGCAGCTTTCGTTCAGGTTGCTTGAAGCTGGGAATAAGTCGGGGAGTATTCTTATCTGAAATTAATTCTTCAATATATTTCATACGGGTCTCCAATCTCGGATAAGTAGTATCCAACATCAAGCACATGTCAAAATCTATTTATGAATATGTTTGCTCATCTACATTTCAGAGTGAAATCTTATCACGGCAACATACAGGCCGCGCACACCACAATCACCGCCCCGTTCGGTGGTACACCGAACAGCGCCCGACCCTCCCCACGGGAGGGCGCTTTGGCAACGGATGCAACAAAGATCAGCGTTGTAAGGTGTTGCCGTCGGCTGCCAAACACAACCGTCATTGCGCCCACCCAGGGTAGGGCGCTGTTCTAAACTCTCAAACCTCGCCAACGATAGCGGTGATTTTCCGCGTGGCATCCATTCCCCACCTACCCGACCGGCAATACATTCCGCCTGACCATGGTGCGCAGGGTAAAGCTCGACCGCATTCGGCTGACGCCTTCGATGCGCATCAGGTGGTTTTCCATGAAGCGGTCAAACGCCGTTAGGTCGGCGACCACCACGCGCAGCATGATGTCGCGATTGCCGCTCATCAAATGGCATTCCATCACCTCATCCATGCGCGAGAAATCCCCCTCACAGCGGTCTTCGACCATCTGCATGATCGCATCGGGGCCAGAGCCGCGATTGGCCAGAACCACTTTGTTGACCGGGCCGCAAAGCTCATCATTGTAGGCGGTCAGGGCAGCGAGGTTTGCCCCTTTTGCCTGCATTGCAGCGCCCAAAACGCGGGCGTCCACAATCGCTTGGCTGGCCCCGTTTGAGCCCACCGGATAGGTCGCATGGGCCGCATCCCCCATCAGCGCCACACGCCCATCAAGCCATGTGGGCACCGGGTTGCGGTCGACCATCGGGTATTCATAAACGGCATCCGCCCGGCGGATCAGATCTGGCACGTCAAGCCAGTCGAAGGTCCAGCCTTCAAACAGCGGCAAAAACTCGTCCAAAGTGGCGCGGCGGTTCCAATCTTCTTTTTTCCACGCGGCATCAGGGTCGTATTTCAGTTCAGCAATCCAGTTGATCGTGGCCAAGCCATCGGCGTCGGGTTTGGTGATCGGATAGGTGACAAAGCGTTGCCAGTCGTTGCCCGCAAGCGCCATTGAGGCCCCGGTCAGGAACGGTCGCGCCCGCGTGGTGCCGCGCCACAACACGGCCCCGCCCCAAATGGGCGCGCCTTCGGTTGGGTACATTTGCGCGCGCAGGGCCGAGTGGATGCCGTCAGCGGCAATCAACAGATCCCCAACCTCGGAGCGTGGTCCATCCGCCGTTTCCAACTGTAATGTCACGCCGTTCGTCGTGTTTTCATACCCCACAGCGCGCGCGCCGGTGACAATGCAATCAGCACCCGCGCGCGCCACCAAAGCGTCATGCAGCGCCACCTGAAACAGCCCACGATGCACGGAATATTGTGGCCAGTGATAGCCCGCCGCCCGGCCGCGCGGTTCGGACCAGATCTTTTGCCCGGTGCGGGTGTAAAACCCGTAATCCTGCGTGGGCAGGCCAACCTCATCCAGCAGACCTTCAAGCCCCAGTTCATATAACTCACGCACGGCGGTGGGTTGCAGGTTGATGCCAACGCCAAGGGGTTTGACCTCGCGCACGGCTTCAAAAATGCGGAACGACACGCCGATTTGGTGCAATGTCAGCCCAAGGCTAAGACCCGCAATTCCGGCCCCTGCGATCAATACGGTCATGTGAAATCCCTTTTGTCTGCGCCATGCTTTCGCGCAGTTTATCGGCTTTTCACGGCAAGGGAAGCGTCATGAGAGCGCAGCAAGAAGCCTTGGGAAAGCTCAGTCAAACGTCCCTGTGACGCGGCCCAAAAGCATAAAGGCGCGCGCGGTGCGTGTGTCTGACAGTTCAGCAATATCGGCGTCAGAGGCGTTCTTCTCAAACCCGGAAAAGGTCTGGTCGAACTTGCGCAGGAAATGATGGGCGGCGTCGCGAAAGATCGGGTCTTGGCGCATTCGTCCAGCCGTCAGCGCCAATGATGAACGGTCCCGCACGCCGCCCAAGGGGGCCACCGCACGACCACGCTCGCCGGCGGCAAACTTGCGCCACACTTCGGGTTTTGAACGGTCCGGGCGCAGGTCATCCATGTAAATGCCGTCTTGCGACATCAGGGTCAGCACGTCCTGGGCGGCCTGCACCAGCCCGGCCACCTGACGGTCTGCCAAGGCGCGGCGCAGGGCCCGAAACCCATCGGCGTCGTGTTCATTTTCGGGGAAATGCAGCGCCTTGATGAAATCTTCGATCGACAGGGGGGGCACCAGATCTTCGACCGGCGTGCCCAGCGCAAGGCTGGCCTGATCGGCGGCGGCTGCGCCGGTCGCTGCGGACATTGCGGGGGTAGCGGATTGATTGGTTTGCACCCCGCCGGGGCGGATCGAGGTAAAGGTTGCAAGGGCCGTTTCGGTTTTCTTGCTGACCTGTGCGATTTCATCGAGTTTTCGTTCGACCTGCGAGGGCTGATTGCTGCCGCTATTGCGTTGCTGCTGCAGATAGGTCTGGCGCATTCCGTCGATGGCGGCCTGCAGGCGCGCACTTTCCTCGCGCATGATCCGCGCGGACCGCATGGCGGCCACGGCCACCCAGATCAACGCCACCGGCATGAAAATCGCAAGCATCGTCATCACGAACCGCAACGGATCACTGTCGGATGATCCCCCGCCCAGCACGATAAAGAACGCCGCACAGGCAAACAGCCAGATGCCAGAGATGATCAGCCCGATCACCTCTCCGCTGCTGATGCCTTGCAACGGGGTGGCGGATGTTTTCACGGCAGAGGCATTGGGCGCGGGTCTGGATGCGGGTCTGGGCGCATCTGCGCCCAGCCTTGGCGGTTGGTCCTGATGGTTCGCTTCCATGCCGTTATCCTGACCCTTCACCTCTGTCGCCATAGCGATCAGATAAACTCGATTTTCAAAATCTCATATGCGCGATCACCACCTGGCGTGCGCACTTCGACACTGTCGCCTTCTTCCTTGCCAATCAAGGCACGGGCGAGGGGAGATTTGATGTTGAGTTTGCCATTCTCAAGATCAGATTCCGGTTCCCCTACAATCTGATAGGTCTTTTCTTCGTCCGTGTCTTCATCCACCAGCGTCACGGTGGCCGAGAATTTGACGGTGCCGGACATATTACGCGGATCAATCACTTCGGCCAGGGACAAGACGCCCTCCAGCTCTTTGATGCGGCCTTCGATAAAGCCCTGTTTTTCACGGGCCGAATGGTATTCCGCATTCTCTTTCAGATCGCCCAATTCACGGGCAACGGCGATCGCCTCGATGATCTCGGGGCGCTCAACCGATTTGAGCGTTTTTAATTCATCACTCAGCGCGGTGTGGCCCGCGCGGGTCAGCGGTATCTTGTCCATAAAGCTCTGTGGTCCTGTTTTGCCGGCATAGCGCCAGGCAGTCTTTGTAAAAACGTATAGGCAAAGCGCCGGTTGGGCGCTAGATTGCACATAAAAGAAAAGCAAAATCGAGCGGTTTGCAATGCCATTATTTGCGTTGGCCACGTTGATCTATGTTATGATCGGCAGTGTGGTCCTCCTTCTGTTTCGGGACAACCCGATTTCATTGATCAGCGAGATGCTGGCAACGATCCCCCATGGGCTGTCGAGCTTTTTGGCGATTGGCTGGTGGTTGGTGCCGATCTTTTTGATGTTCGCGCTGATGGTCGATCGAAAGCTGTTGGTGAAGCGTCTGTCGAACACGATCCTATCCGCGTTTATCTGCACTGCTTTTTTCACATATTTCACGATCCTGAAGACCACCATGCCGATGATCACGCCATTTTGGGCGGATCCTTTGATGGTGAAGT
Source organism: Rhodobacteraceae bacterium UBA2553 (assembly GCA_002340515.1). Classification (GTDB taxonomy): domain Bacteria; phylum Pseudomonadota; class Alphaproteobacteria; order Rhodobacterales; family Rhodobacteraceae; genus Aliiroseovarius. The sequence goes on from DDMF01000164.1 coordinate 23,167, forward strand.
TGGACAACCTGTTGCATTTCGGCGTGGATCCCTGGGTGCTGACCCATCGTCTGACCGAGTGGATCCCGATCAAATACGTGATCAACATCTACTATAATGCCTGGCTGCTGCCTGCGATGTATTTGCCCGTTTTGCTTGCGATGTTCGACACGGATGCCGCGCGCACAAAGCGTTTCATCCTGCTTTATATTTTCACATGGGTCGGGTTGGGCAATCTGTTTGCGCTCGGTTTTCTTTCCGCCGGGCCTGTCTATTTTGACCGGCTTTATGGCGGCGACTATTTTGCGACATTGCTGAGCGGGCTTGAACAGGCACAGATCACCACAAGCGGGGTCGGGCGTTTGATTGACCATCTTTGGGTGGCGTATGAAAGCGGCGCGCAGCAGGTGGGGTCGGGCATTTCGGCCTTTCCGTCAGTGCATGTGGGCATGGCCACGGTGTTTTCGCTGTATCTTTTTGAACGGCACCGCTATTTCCTGCCGCTCTCAATCGGGATCGCCAGCACCTATCAATTCCTGTCGGTTTATCAGGGCTGGCATTACGCGGTGGATGGGTATTTTTCGATTCTCGTCATTGTTGGCCTGTGGGTTTTTCTGCGCCGCAGAAGCGCCCGGACCCAACCCGAAGCCCAGCCCATTACCGCAACCGTAAGCTAGCCCAAGCGCGCGCCCGACATGTCAGCGCAAACAAAAGCAAAATTTCCGCCAGATCCGTCGCAAACACCCGGTTTGACGCCGTGTAGCGATTGACCCTGCTTAAGTGGCGGGCTAACGATCTTGCGAAACGGACCATCCGGGGAAAAGATTATGAGCGAGATTGAACGCGAAAGCATGGAATACGATGTGGTCATCGTGGGCGCAGGCCCTGCAGGCCTGTCAGCAGCCATCCGTTTGAAACAGCTAAACGCCGACCTTGAGGTTGTGGTGTTGGAAAAAGGCTCTGAAGTGGGCGCGCACATCCTGTCGGGTGCTGTGCTGGACCCTTGTGCCTTGGACAAGCTGATACCGGATTGGAAAGAAAAAGGCGCGCCGCTGAACACGCCCGTCAAGAAAGACAACTTCTTGGTGCTTGGCCCCGCGGGTCATCTGCGCATTCCAAATTTCCCAATGCCGCCCTTGATGAACAACCACGGCAACTACATCGTCTCGATGGCGAATGTCTGTCGCTGGATGGCCGAACAAGCCGAAGAGCTGGGCGTTGAGATTTTCCCTGGCATGGCCGCATCTGAACTGGTGTACGGCGAAAACGGCGAAGTCAAAGGCGTGATTGCCGGTGTGTTTGGTCTGGAAGCAGACGGAACCTATGGCCCGAACACCGAACCGGGCATGGAGTTGCACGGCAAATATGTGTTCATCTCCGAAGGGGTGCGCGGGTCACTCGCCAAAGAAATCATCGGCAAATACGACCTGCAAGCGGGCCGTGACGTGCAGAAGTTTGGCATTGGCATGAAAGAGATCTGGGAAATAGACCCAGACAAGCATTCCGAAGGCACCGTGACCCACACGATGGGTTGGCCTTTGGGGTCAAACGCGGGCGGTGGATCTTTCATCTATCACCTTGAGAACAATCAAGTCTTTGTCGGCTTTGTGGTTCACCTGAACTATAAAAACCCGCACCTGTATCCCTATATGGAATTCCAACGCTTTAAGCATCACCCAGAGATCGCCAAGCTCTTGGAGGGCGGCAAACGGGTCGCTTACGGCGCGCGTGCCATTTCCGAAGGCGGTTATCAGTCGATGCCAAAGGCGTCCTTCCCCGGCGGGGCGCTGTTGGGCTGTTCCGTGGGCCTCGTGAATGTGCCGCGCATCAAGGGCAACCACAATGCGATGTATTCTGGCATGGCGGCGGCGGAAGCGGCG
>DDMF01000164.1:25052-26176 GCA_002340515.1 Rhodobacteraceae bacterium UBA2553
AAAGCCATTGCAGCCGAGCGTTCGGGTGATGAGCTGTCAGAGTATGAGACAGAGTTGCGCAACGGTGTGGTCGCCAAAGACCTGAAAAAAGTGCGCAACGTGAAACCGATCTGGTCCAAATGGGGCCTGACCGCATCTTTGGTTCTGGGCGGCTTTGACATGTGGGTTCAGACCCTCATCGGCAAATCCCTGTTTGGCACCGTGAAGCACGGCAAAAACGACGCTGAAGCCACCGGCAAGGCGGCGGATTACCCGGTGCTGGAGTATCCAAAGCCCGATGGCACCCTGTCGTTTGACCGCCTGACCAATGTCAGCTTTGCGGCCACAAACCACGAAGAGAGCCAGCCATGCCACCTGCGTCTGGCGAATGCGGACTTGCCGATCTCTGTGAACCTTCCAGAATTTGCAGAACCGGCCCAGCGTTATTGCCCGGCGGGTGTGTATGAAGTGGTGGAAGAAGCCGGCAAAGACCCGCGCTTTGTCATCAACTTCCAAAACTGTGTGCATTGCAAAACCTGCGACATCAAAGATCCGTCGCAAAACATCACATGGACTGTGCCACAAGGCGGTGACGGGCCAAATTACCCGAATATGTAACCCGGCGGGCCTAAATTGATCCAATCGGCGAAAAATTGACACTTTGTGAGGGGCTGCAGGTGCGGCCCCTCATTGTTTTTGTTCCGCGAGGGGATTAGGTTCAGATCAACCGCTTACAGCAATTGAGAGAGCTTTACCCGTCATGCCATTTTTCCGCGCCACCCTGACCATGGCGCTGACCGCCACGACGCTTTTCACCAGCCCCCTCATCGCCCCTGCTTTTGGCGAAGGTGCGCTTGGCCCATACCTCGCCGCCCGGTCAGCAGACTTTCAAGGCGACTTTGTTGCAACCGCCGAATACGGGGCGCGCGCCATCGCAGAAAACCCTGAAAACGAAGACATTCTTGAGGGCGTGACCATTGCGCAGTTGGTATTGAACCCGCTGGACAAAGCGACCCCCTATGCCCGTCGCCTTCAGACTTTGAACGAAGAAAACCGCGTCGCGCGGCTGGTCCTTTTGGGCGATGCACTGGGGCGCGATGATTGGGATGGGGCCCTTGCAGTGCTTCAGAGCGGCGTGCCCGTTG
>DDMF01000164.1:26224-27701 GCA_002340515.1 Rhodobacteraceae bacterium UBA2553
TCGAGATTGGCCGCGGGCAGATGTCACAGGCGCTGGAGATTTATGACACGGCAGCAAAAGACGAAAGCGCGAAAGGGTTCGCCCTGTTTCAAAAGGCGCTCGCCACTGCCCATGTGGGGGATTATGAAACCGCCGCAGATCTGTTGGGTGGCCAATTGTCCGAATTCCGCCTGAACCGGCGCGGGGTCATCGCCTATGCGCAGATCCTGAGCCAGCTGGAACGGTTTGACGACGCCATCACCCTGATTGACGAGGCCGCGGGCGGCGTGATGGATGAGGAACTGACCGCCATTATGGATCAGTTGACGGCCGAAACACCCCTGCCCTATACCGCCGTTACGGGCGCACGTGATGGCGCAGCAGAACTGTTTTATATGATCGCGGAAAACCTCGCGCCGGATGCCCCGCCAGACACCGTGCTGATCTATAGCCGGATTGCCGAACACCTTGGGCCAGAGCTGCATGCCGCCACAATTCTGTCCGCACAGATGCATGAAGATATGGCGCATTACAATCTGGCCGTTGCCGCCTATTCCCGCATACCACAAAGCAGCCCGGTCTATTTACAGGCCGCATTGGGGCGCGCTTTGGCGTTGAACAATTCCGACCGCGCAGATGAGGCGATTGGCGAGCTGCGCACCTTAACCGGGCAATTCCCGACCCGCGCGCGCGTCCCCACCCTGTTGGGTGAGTTTCTGTCGCGTCAGGACCGGCACGACGAAGCACGCATAGCATTTGATCAGGCGGTTGCGCTGTTCCAGGGGGAAACCCCCGCCCAATGGCGCGTCTATTTTCAACGTGCCATCACCCTGAGCAAGCTGGATGATTGGCCCGGCGCCGAGGCCGATTTCCGCAAGGCGCTCGAGCTGGACCCGGATCAAGCCAACGTGCTGAATTACCTTGGCTATTCCATGGTTGAACGCAATGAAAACCTTGATGAGGCGCTGGATATGATCGAACGCGCCGTCGCCGCCCGCCCTGATAGCGGCTATATCACCGACAGTCTGGGCTGGGTCTATTATCGACTTGGGCGTTATTCCGAGGCTGTGGTGCAGATGGAACGCGCCGTGGAGCTTTTACCGATCGATCCAATCCTTAATGACCATCTGGGCGACACCTATTGGGCCGTGGGCCGCATGCGCGAAGCAGAGTTTCAGTGGAAACGCGCGCTGAGCTTTGTCACCGAAGATACCGATCTGGAGGAGCTAAACCCCGACCGCATTCGCCGCAAGCTGGAAATCGGTCTGGATCAGGTGCTCAAAGAAGATGGCGACGCCCCTTTGAAAGCCGCGGAGTAAAACGGTGGATTTGCCCGCGCTGAAGATCGCCAAAGTCTTTGCCCCCGCCAAAATCAATCTGACCCTGCATGTCACAGGCCAGCGCAAAGATGGCTTTCACCTCTTGGACAGCCTGGTGGTTTTCGCCGATGTGGGCGACCGCATTTCGGGGCGCTTGGCCGAGGCAAATAAACTGGACG
>DDMF01000165.1:0-10681 GCA_002340515.1 Rhodobacteraceae bacterium UBA2553
AGAAGCACGATCTTCACGACGAATTGAATACAGGAGCAGATGCCCTCCCTGCCATTGTCGAAGCGCGCAATTGGTCACCGCGTTCAGTCGTAAGCGCAATCAAGTGCTATCTAGAAATCGGATCCGCCAAAGAAGCAAAAGCTTTGATTGATGAGGCTCTTGAAAAAGAAGCTTTAGCCGACAATGACGAATGCAAATACTTGCAAGGGTTAATTCATTTTGCAATGCAAGATTTCACTTCCGCCATTCGCGCCTTCCAACCTTTGGTCGACACTTTAGCATTTGGTCGAAATGCTGGTTTGAAAATTGGTGAGTGTCATATGGGACTGGGGCAATTTGAGCAAGCATATGATGCAATTAATGATGAAATCATAAGAATGAACCCCAATAAGCCGCGTGGGTTTAACACCTCGATGCACCAAATTCTGTTCATGCGCGGTGAATGTCGCAAGGCCTTTTTAGAATCTCGCGAACGACCGTTCACCGCGGCACTCCGAGACGACACCGAGGGAAACTATGTTCAGTATGCATCTGAGCTAAAACATGTAGACGAAGTTGTTATTCTTGCAGATTTTGGAGTGGGAGACGAAATCAGATTTGCCAGCGTATATGATGATGTTATCCAAGACGTTTCCCATGCAACGTTCACCTGTGACCCACGTATCCTCACCTTGCTTGAACGGAGTTTCCCGCGAGCGAACTTTCTACCGGTTAAGCGGTGGCGCGAAGAGATGCTTGTTAGCGACCCCGAAAGTCGAAACGGCATCGGCAGTCAGCGATTAACGCCTCACCTTAATAAAGAGGCACTAAACCTAATTGAGAAGGCGGGGGCATTCACTTCGGTTTTCGATATGCTCGCAGAGTTTCGCCCAACCCATGCTGATTTCGGAAAACAAGTTTCTTACCTAAAAGCTGATCCCGACCTCTTGCAACATTGGAAAAGCGAAGTCGCATCCAACTCGGTAACAGGACAACCAAACATTGCCCTTTCCTGGCGCAGTATTTTGCGTCGGGGAAGTAGAAATATCCACTACTTGGATGTCGAAGACTTGGCTCCGTTAGCCAATTCAGAGGCTGTTTTTTGGCTATTCCAAAGTCAGTTGGAAGAAGCCGAGGTTGAGACAATCCAGCACATTCTGCCCAACATACGCATCCCAAAAGGGCTTGACCTAATGGATGATTTTGAAGGTCAGGCGGCATTCCTAAAAAATATGGATTACGTTGTGGCTCCATGTACAACAACTGCAGAGCTTTCTGGCGCGTTAGGAGTTCCTACAATCCTATTTGGTCGCACACCTGGCGCCCTAACACGCTTGCACACCAACTCAACCGACATCTGGCACCCAAGCATGCGGGGCATCCTGAGCGATCCGATCGGCGACAAGGATGAAACCGCCAGAGCAGTTACAATAGCTCTCGAAGAAGGCCTTTCCAAAACGAATGATAGTCTATCAACTCAGTAGTCAATGCATGCGAGACAGGAGCATTCTGGAATCCCAAAGCCCCTGTCAGCACTACTTTAGACTGACAATATTTGCCGCAGGCTCGTAACCACATGGTCAAAATCAGCATCACTTAACAATGGGAACATCGGCAACGAAATAGCTCGGCTGTAATACAGTTCAGCCTCGGGGAAATCGCCGACAGAAAAGCCCAGTTCCCGATAGTACGGTTGAGTATGCACAGGAATGTAGTGCACATTTACACCAACACCAGTTGCACGCAGCGCATCAAAAACTTCGCGGCGATCATGCTCCAAGACTTGAATTGGATACAGATGCAAACCAGAGACTTGATTACTCATTTGCACCGGTAATTTGAGAGGTAGGCCCGCAAGAGCATCGTTATAGCGAACCATGATCTCATGCCGCTTGTCGATATATTCGGACAGTCGGCCCATTTGAGAGACACCAAGCGCCGCATGCAAATCCGTCATGCGGTAATTGAAGCCCAGATCCACCTGTTCATAGTACCATGGATCAGGATCCTTCTCATGCAGCAGATCGGCATTGCGTGTCACGCCATGGGATCGCAGCAACTCCATTTTTGTGGCCAGTTCAACGCTGTTTGTGACCGCAGCCCCACCCTCTGCGGTGGTGACAATTTTAACAGGGTGAAACGAGAACACACAAATATCAGAATAGGTGCACTGTCCCACCGGAACATCTTGAAAATACCCGCCGACTGCATGTGAGGCATCTTCGACGACAGAAAACCCGTAGATTTTTGCCAACTCAGATATCGCCTGCATATCGGCTGATTGCCCCGCAAAGTGAACGACACTTACGATTTTGGGCAAACGCCCTGCACCCTTCGCGATCTCCAACTTTCGCTTAAGCTCTGGGATCGACAGATTGTAGGTGTCGGGATCAATGTCGACAAAATCAACATCTGCACCGCAATAAAGCGCGGCATTGGATGTGGCAACAAAAGTATTGGGACTGGTCCAAAGAAGATCACCAACGCCCAACTCAAGGGCAAGATAGGCAATATGCAACGCAGACGTGGCGGAGTTCACTGCGACGGCATGCTTCACCCCTGTGGCCGAGCAGATCGACTGCTCGAACTGTGGAACCATAGGGCCTTGCGTCAGAAAGGGGCTGCTCAGAACTTTCTGAACAGCCTCGATATCTGATTGCCGAACATCCTGACGACCATAGGGAATCATGCCATCGCCGCTTTGTTGAATGACGCGATTTCATCAACAGTCAGGAAATGTGGGTTGGTACCGGAATTATATTCAAAGCCACGGCCAACAGGCTTACCAATTTCACCAAGACAGTTTTCATCATAGGATACTTCCGCATCGTAAAATTTAATGCTGGGGCTCAGAACATAGTGATCCTCAAATTCGACAGTCAGGTGACTATCATCCGCTGGGCACATGATTTCATGTAGCTTTTCTCCCGGGCGAATACCGATGATCCGCTGCTCCAAATTTGGAGCAATTGCAGAGGCAAGATCCGTAACGCGGATAGACGGGATTTTGGGAACAAAAACCTCACCGCCATGCATGCGTTCAAAATTCTTAAGAACAAAATCAACGCCCTCTTGCAACGAAATCCAGAAACGGGTCATGTCAGCGTCAGTGATCGGCAGGTGGTCAGCACCCTCTGCAACACGTTTTTCAAAAAACGGAACAACCGAGCCGCGTGATCCCACGACATTGCCGTAACGCACAACGGCAAACCGAGTCTCACGGTGGCCAACCATATTATTTGCTGCAACGAACATCTTGTCAGAGGCAAGTTTGGTCGCGCCGTAAAGGTTGATCGGGTTGGCGGCTTTGTCGGTTGACAGCGCAATAACCTTTTTCACGCCACATTGCAGTGCTGCATGGATTACGTTTTCAGCACCTCGGATATTGGTGTTAATGCACTCCATGGGGTTATATTCAGCCGCAGGCACCTGCTTCAACGCCGCTGCATGGATGATATAATCAACACCATCGCAAGCTTGAACCAAACGCTCTTTGTCACGCACATCACCAATCATATAGCGCATGCATGGGTCGTTATAATCCTGCCCCATATCGAACTGCTTCAACTCGTCACGCGAATAGATAACAATACGTTTCGGCTTATATCGACTTAGCAAGGTTTCAGTGTACTTTTTACCAAAACTACCAGTACCGCCAGTAATCAGAATTGTTTTTCCGTCAAACATTGCCATGTTTCGTCTTTTTGCCTCCGATGAGCGCTTAATGATTGGGGCGGACATTAGAGATTCACGCCAAAACTGCAACACCTCATATCCTTGATCCGCGTTGGTATCCTTACAACAACCAAACTGCAACACCCCCTTTGGCTACTGGGTTACAGCCAATCCTAACATCACATCATGCGGCTTCTGGAAAAAGTTGCGTTAACCTGCCATTTGACCCATAACAAATCCCAATTGGGCTCTAGCCGACCCGGTGCAAAAGCCCCAAATACCATCCATCTGAACTCTAATTAATTATGCGGAAAACTCATATGAAAGTTGCGATTATTCAGGCGCGTACCGGCTCCACACGCCTTCCCGGAAAAGTGCTAAAAACACTTGGCGCGGAAAGCGTCATTTCTCAGCTCTATCACCGGATCAAACAATGCCGCTTTCTCGATGATATTGTCATCGCTATGCCAGAAGGCGCTGAAGACGATGCTCTTGCCAAGCATGTGGCAAATTTCTGCCCATCCACCGCCCGCGGATCCGAAAAAGACGTCTTAGACCGCTATATGACAGCCGCAGATCAATTTGGTGCCCAGACCGTTGTCCGCATCACCTCGGACTGCCCTTTTTTCGACCCTGACATCCTTGATCAGATGCTGGAGGCATTTGATCATGACGGTCCAGATTACATGAGCAATACCATTGACCCGCATCTGCCACGCGGATTGGATGCAGAAGTGTTCACCATGGATGCTCTACGACGGGCCCATAATTCTGCCACGGCACCCCATGAACGCGAACACGTTACTCCCTATATTTACCAACACCCAGAGTTGTTCTCAGTGAAGGGGTTTCGGATTGATGGAAGTTGGTCCGATCTCCGTTGGACATTGGACACCGAACAAGATTGGACTCTTATCCAGCGCATGTACGACCTTCTGGAAGTCCCCTACCAGGATGCGCGACTTCCAGACTTCCTCGCTGTGATAAAAGCACATCCAGAGCTGCGCGAAATCAACGCTTCAGTGAAACAAAAAACACTGGATGAATGATGGACATCCTGATTTGCGCTGACGCACAACCACAAGTTGGCACCGGACACTTACGCCGCATGCTGACGTTAGCCGGCAGCCTAATAGAAAGTGCGCCAAACATTCAACTAACGATACGTACAAGTACCTTAGGTGCCAGTATTGCGCGTGAAATTGGACCACGCGGCCTGCAAATTGCAGAGGCATCCTGCTCACCTGAAGCGGTCAAGGCGCATTTGGAAAACAAACGCTATGCGGCTGTCATTCTAGATAATTATCATTGGAACGAACAAAATGAAGCTCCACTTCGAGCTTTAACAGACTGCCTGTGCGTCATTGATGATCTGGCGGACAGACCTCATGATGTTGACTTGCTCTTGGATCAGAACGCTTACCACAGTGACCGTGATTATGTCGGGTTGGCTCCATCTGATTGCACGCTGCTTGCTGGCGCAGAATTCTGCTTGTTGTCACGGCAATTTCGTACAGAACAGGTGCGCACGGCCAATCCCTTGCTTTTAGAGAGCGCGGCGCCCATTTTTGTCAGCCTCGGAGGAGGCGATCCCAATCGAGATCTCTTACCCATAACGCAGACGCTTCTGGCAAACACTCCCTTTTCGCTCACACTCGCAACGGGAAGCCACATCGCGGATGCAGAGGCACTACAGTCCCTAGTAAAGCAACATAGCGACAGAGTTGAATTGATTTTCGACAGCCCGCGCGTTGCGGAACAAATGCTGAAAAGTAAGTTCGCGGTCGCGTCAGGCGGCACAATGACCTGGGAGCGCGCCGCCGTTGGATTGCCATCGCTCTGCCTTATCGTTGCTGACAACCAATACAAAAGCGCCCATTGGCTCGCTGATCGAAATGTGCATGACATTTTCGATATTCGCGCAAGCTGGTCACCAAAAAAATTGGCACAAGCCGCATTAGCGCTTGGAAGCGACAAGAAGCGACAAACAGACTATTTCAATGCCTCGCGCGCGTTGTCCCTGGAAAATGGGGTTGTTCGCGTCGCTACGACATTGCTAAAGAAGATCAACGCAACTCAATACTGAAATAAAGGTTTTATCCGTGACCATCACTCGATTTTCTGACCTCAACATCGGCGGCGACAACCCTTGCTTCATTATTGCAGAAGTCTCAGCCAACCATAACAATGACCTGAACCGTGCGCTGGAGATTGTAGAAGCCTCTGCAGAAGCGGGCGCAGATGCCGTGAAACTCCAAACCTATACACCTGATACTCTCACGATTCAGTCGGATCGCCCCGAATTTCAGGTATCCGGCACCATTTGGGAAGGTGAAACGCTTTATTCTCTGTTCGCAAAGGCATCTCTGCCCTGGGAATGGCACGCCCCTATTTTTGAGAAAGCGCGCAGCCTTGGAATGCAGGTCCTATCCACACCTTTCGACTTTTCATCGGTTGAATTTCTGGAAGAACATGGGGTGGATTTCTACAAAATCGCCTCCAGCGAATTGGTTGATATTCCCCTGATTAAACGCGTCGCCCAAACAGGAAAGCCCGTTCTTATCTCAACAGGAATGGGAACCCTGTCCGAAATCGAAGAGGCCGTTGACACCCTTCGCGCAAACGGATGCCCTGACATCTGTATGTTGAAATGCACCGCTGCTTACCCAGCTAAGGTTGACCAAGCGAACCTGAACACAATGTCCGAATTCGCCCGGCGTTTCAACGTTATCCCCGGGCTATCAGATCACACAATGGAAACGACCGTTCCAACAGTTGCTGCCGCACTGGGGGCAAAGGTTATTGAAAAGCATATTACCCTGCTGCGGTCAGATGGTGGCCCAGACGGTGCCTTTTCTCTTGAGCCTGCTGAATTCAAAGAGATGGTCGATGCTGTGCGCAACGCCGAAAAAGCGCTTGGACAAGTGGTGTTTGAACCCAGTGCCGATGAAGTCCGGCCACGTGATTTCCGACGGTCCCTATATGTTGTGAAAGCAGTCAAAGCGGGAGAAACGTTCACCGCTGAAAACCTGCGCTCCATTAGGCCCGCAAATGGCCTGCACACGCGCAACTATGAAGTTGTTTTGGGGAAAACTGCCAAACAGGACATCCCAGCGGGCACCCCGTTGAACAAGGATCATTTTGATGCCTGATAGCAAGACGATGCCCCCACTGGACCAAATTTCAGTCGTGGTGCCTAAAGATGGCGATTTACAGGAGGTTTTCAAAGCTGCCGACATCCGTCCCTTCAGCAAAGAGCTGACCGATTTTGTTGCAGCCTTATCGCGCGCATTGATGAAAGACACAGAGGCCCGTGCTTATCCTGAGATTATTTCTTTAGCCCATTGGATGCGCCCGCGCGCGCTGCTGGACCTTTCTGAGCGCTTTGTTGCCTCTCGCTCAGAAACGTCCATCCCACTGGCACGCGGAGTAGCGCTACATTTCGCGCCGGGGAATGTGGACACAATCTTCCTTTACTCAGCATTACTTGCCGTGCTGACCGGAAACCGCAACATCGTGCGCATTTCATCACGTCAATCGCCCCAAATTGAATTGCTAGTGCGCGTGTTGAATACACTTTTGGAGAACCCCGCGTTTTCGGCCATGCGATCACGTCTCTTCATTGTTCGCTACGGACATGACGCCGAAATTACTGCCGCCCTTTCCGATGTTTGTGACCTTCGTGTTATCTGGGGTGGCGACGAGACCGTCGCGAGCATCCGGGCCATTCCCTTGCCTGCACGTTCTAGGGATGTGAGTTTTCCCAACCGCTGGTCCCTCGCGGTTCTCCAAGCTCAAGCTGTCCTTGATCAAGACGAAACCAAAATGGACATCCTTGCCAAAAACTTTGCCAATGACGCCTATTGGTTTGGGCAAATGGCATGCTCATCCCCTCGACTGGCAGTGTGGGTTGGAGACAAATCCACCGTCTCTAAGGCCTCTGACCGCTTTTGGAATGCCGTTCGCCGCCAAGCCAAACAATTTGGAGATGAAATCGCCCCGGTTAGTTTCGTTAACAAGCTCGTCGCACAGAATATTGCGGCAATCGAAGGTTCGATAAAAAGCATCCGCCCACTGGGGGACAATGTTGTTTCTGTAGGTGAATTGACATATCCAAGCCGCCCAGACGATGATCTGTGTGTCGGAGAGGGCCTGTTTTGGGATGCTCAGATTGAGAACCTTGAAGACCTCGCACCCGTGCTAGATAACCAAAGCCAAACCCTCATTAGTCACGGCATTCCCCACCAACACTGGGTCGATCTGATTCAGGAGCAAAGCTTGCGTATTGATCGGATTGTGCCCTTCGGTGTTGCATTACAATTTGGGCATGTCTGGGATGGAATTGACTTGCTGGTAGAGTTCTCTCGCATCGTCAGTCTAGAGGTCTAGAGGGTTAAGGCAGTCCCGTAATAATCGTCATCAAACTGGAAAAGGCATTCGGATGAAGGCCACTGTCAGATATGCCGCATCCGCCGATAAATCCGCCGCGCCCGGCGCCCAGGCAACCTCACAAACATCGCCGCCGTCAGATAAAACACATATAGATCCATCCGCAGGGATTTATGCTTTTGATAGATCAGATCTATCCGTGCCTTACGCGGGACGGAGCGGCGGATATAGACCTCTTCGGTCTCATCCGGGCTCGCGCATTGCGCCAGGATCCATTCCTCATGACGGTGAAACACCACCGACGCGAGGCCGGTAATGCCGGGGCGATCTTTTAGCACCTGACGATAGATATCCGGACAGGCCCGCACGTAACGCGGCTCTGGCGGGCGTGGGCCAACAAAGCTGATATCCCCCTTCAGCACATTGATCACCTGTGGCAGCTCATCCAACCGGGTTTTGCGCAGCTTGCGACCAAGCGGCGTGATCCGTGACGATTTATGCCCACCGGTCACACCTTTATTGTCACGATTGGCGACCGTCGACATGGTCCGCACTTTATAAAGACGAAACTTGCGGCGGGCTGTTTTCATCCGCACAGAACGATACAAAAACGGGTGGCCGTCCTGGCGTATGACAATCACATACAACACCAGAATGATCGGCACGATAAACACCGATAATGTGCACGCCAGCACAAGGTCAAATACGCGTTTTACACTCAGCGTTCTGTCCCCAACCACAGCCGGAGCTTACGCCCCGTCATACCCATACCCAATGCGTCCAATCGAAGTATAGGCTTCGAATCCCGCACGTTTTGCATCTTTAGCAGCGTATATATTGCGCAAATCCGCCAGTCGAGGGGCAGACATCCGTTTCGCCAATCGTTTCAGATCCAAGGCGCGGAATTCGTTCCATTCCGTCAGCAAGACAACCGCATCGGCGTTTTGCGCCGCTTTATAGGGATCGTCCGCCCAATGCGTGCCGGGCAAAAGCGCCTCGCCTTCGTGGCGCCCTTGGGGGTCAACGACCCGCACCTTGGCCCCGCCCCCCACAAGCGCGGGCACGATGGTCAGGCTGGGGGCGTCGCGCATGTCATCCGTATTGGGTTTAAAGGTCACCCCCAACACAGCAATTGTTTTTCCGTTCACCGATCCACCGCACATGTCCATGATCTTGTCGATCATGCGCCGTTTCATTTCTTCGTTCACGGTGATGACGGTTTCGGTGATCTGCATCGGCAGGCCATGTTCCTGGCCGATCCGCGCCAAAGCTTTGGTGTCTTTGGGAAAACAGCTGCCGCCATATCCCGGTCCTGCATGCAGGAATTTATTGCCGATACGGCCATCAAGCCCAATGCCCTTGGACACTTGCTTTACATCCGCGCCCACCCGTTCGCACAGGGCTGCGATCTCGTTTACAAAGGTGATCTTGGTCGCCAGAAACGCATTGGCCGCGTATTTGATCATCTCGGCGCTTTCCAGATCAGTGGTGACGATGGGAAATTCGCGCAAGAAAAGCGGGCGGTAAATATCGGCCATAACCTCTGATGCTGCATCTGTTTGCACCCCAACAACCACACGATCCGGGCGCATGAAATCGTCAATTGCGGCCCCTTCACGCAGAAACTCCGGGTTAGAGGCCACGTCAAATTCCAAATCCGGGCGGGCTTTATGGATGATCTGCTTCACCCGGCGATTGGTGCCAACGGGCACGGTCGATTTGGTCACGACCACGGTGTAGCCTTCGATTGCAGCGGCAATTTCTTCTGCGGCGGCAAAGACATAGGTCAGATCCGCGTGACCGTCACCACGCCGCGTGGGCGTGCCCACAGCGATGAACACCGCGTCAGATTGCGCAACCGCTTCGGCCAGATCAAGCGAGAACGACAGCCTGCCAGCCGCCACATTTTTCGCCATCAGTTCATCCAGGCCCGGTTCATAAATCGGAACCTCACCTTTGTTCAGCATGTCGATTTTTGCCGGATCTTTATCCACACAAATGACTTCATGTCCAAAATCTGAGAAACAAACCCCCGACACCAGCCCCACATAGCCCGTCCCGATCATTGCAATTTTCATATCTACTGCCCTCTTAAAGCGTTTCGGGATAAACTTGCGGCACATGTTTATTTTCGAAACGCCCACAACTTCGATCAATCTTGTGCGTTTCGGATCTTCTTTATTTTAGGTGGATCCGAAATGCTTTCGTTGAGGTAATTCTTATCTGATTGGGATGCGCCATCACACCCTCGGAGTCAACGAAAACTGCCCAATTGGCAGGGGAATTCCGCCACATCACCGCCCCATTTCCATGCTCTCTTGCACAGATCCAAGATGATATGATGAGGTGCGCCCATGATCAGAACTTTCGCAATTTCCGCAACTTTGGCGCTTATCGCGGCCCTTTCCACCGCCGAGGCTGGATGCAGGTTGCAAGCCGTCTCTGGTGCCAATCAGGCGTTACCAGCCAAAAATGTGAACCTTTCATTGCTCAACGCCGCCCTCGTGGCCGAGGTGAATTACGCGCGCTGCACCAAAGGCCTGTCCGCGCTGAAGGGCGTCGCTGCCCTCAGCAAGCAGGCCGATGGTCATAGCAAATGGATGGCACGGTCCCGACAGCTGACCCACAAAGGGCGCAG
>DDMF01000165.1:10697-11893 GCA_002340515.1 Rhodobacteraceae bacterium UBA2553
GCTCGCTGGGCGGACGGCTGAAAGGATCCGGCGTGCGGTTTCGCACCGGGGCCGAAAATATCGGGGTGTTTCATGTGTATCAGATTGATGGCGTGATGACGCGGGACGTTGATATTCGCAACTGCCGAATCGTTTATATGGATGGCAAGACCGTCCCGCGCCACAGCTACGCATCGCTCGCTAGAATGTCGGTGCGCTACTGGATGGCGTCTTCAAAACACCGAAAAAATCTTCTGAGCCGCAAAATTCAGCTTGTCGGCAACGGGTCTGGCATTGATTCTAAGGCCGCCCGATGCGGAAAAATCTATATGACTCAGATTTTTGCGGGATAATGTGACCCATACGGCAGCATATATGGCATTGCTGCCACAGGCTTGGCATCTTCTTGCGTCTGAGCGCTTGTTTCCAAAATCTAGCTTCCAAAACCAGCCAACTTATGGCAAACACGATCCGAAGGCACGTCTTGCAGGCGCGGCCCGTCAATTAACTTATGGAGTAATACAATGAAAAAAGTAATCGCTCTGGCCGCTGCTGGCCTGATCGCCGCTACCCCACTGGTAGCTGGTACCCTCGAAACCCCAACTGTTGAGCCTGAGCTGATCGTTGTTGAAGAAGCTTCTTCTTCGCTGAACGGCACCACCGGCGCTCTGTTGGGCCTGGCTCTCGTAGGCGGCATCATTGCTGTTGCTTCGGGCACCTAAGAATAAAAAGCTTTTGGCGTTTTGCTAAAAGTTTGAACGGTAAGCCTTTTGGCTTACCGTTTTTTTTTGTGCTTGCCGTCCACTGATGGGCAAACCGCCTGACATAAAAAAAGCTCCAGCACTCATCACAAGCACTGGAACCTCATTTTCTGATATCTCTTTGCCCCAGCCATGCGGGCAATAAAGATGGCCGAAGACTTTACCGCAACGGCTGAACAATCAGGTATTTAACCGACTGGCTGACCCACTGACGCGATTTCAAGAAGCGCCCGGAACCATCCACCCAATACAGGTTTTCGAATGAAATACCCGACGGGTGCTGACATGCCTCACGCAAGACCGTTGCATTTCCATCAATCTCGCCAATCGCCACCCGCTCGGATTTCACCTTCGACAGCTCACAATTTGCCACCAGAACCGAGTTTTCACCCTGCCCGCTCAGATGCTCATAGATCCGGGTGTAGGCGCCCGGTCGACGCGCCTGAATGGCCGCAT
>DDMF01000165.1:11916-21800 GCA_002340515.1 Rhodobacteraceae bacterium UBA2553
CGCAGCCGCAGCCGAAAGCTCGGATGCCATCAGGTCATCGCCCAATCCACGGGTCGCGCTGAGCACGCCACCACGTAACGTGACGCTCTGCCCCTGCGCGCTCATCCAGGTTTGATATTGGCCATTGGTTTGCACGGGGGTCATCGCAGACACCGCCGCATTTCTTTCGCGAACGACCAATGCGATCGGGCCGGGCGTGGCGGCCAGTGCGCCGCGCACCACTTTATCTGTGTCACCCGCTTTCGGGGCCGCCGCCGTGGCAGATTTATCCGCCCCACCCGCGACCGAGCTAACTTTTTTCACAACGCCACTGCCGATCCCTTTGACCAGCCCTCCCCACATCCGCGGGAGCTGTGTTGTTTTCTGGTCAGAACCACAAGCCGTTAAGCCCACGACCATTGCCGTCGCGACGCAAATACTCTTCGTTTTGCTCGCCTTCAAAAAACCAGTACGCATCATCTCCAGAATTTCCCCCAACGCGACGCCAGCGCATCACCGTGGCCATCATTGACCCACTCAAACAACCGACCATCAACCTCAAGCCTTGCCCCGCCATCACGGGCCAGCGACTGGATATCCGTAATGGATTTCCCTTTTGAGGGTTGGCCAAGCGCCCATTCAAGAGGAATGGTAAAGCGGATTCCTTTGTCGAAAGAGCCTTCGCCATATTCCTCTGCAGAAATATTCGTAACCGTCGCATAGGCGCCAACGGTCCAGCCATTGTTAAACTTACGATCAACCGCCAAGGTCGCACCCCAATCCCCTGCAAGGTATTTCCCTGCGTGAACCTCGGTCGTAAAACCGTTGCTCCAATCATAATAGGCTGACACATGCCCGGTTGTTGTGCTGTAGTCTTGAAACCCAAAGAGCTGATCATAATCGCGTTGTTTGACCCAAGCCACTTCGGCACCAAATGCCAAGCGGCTATCAACGGGTTTCCAAAGCACCTCGGCCGAAACACCACCAAACATCTGCTCCAGATAACCGACCGTCACGCGACTATAAAGGTTTTTGGCGGGGCGCGCATACCACGCAGCCGTCAGATGTTCGATCGCAGGGTCGCCCTGCTGTGCATAAATCGGCCCATGGGTCCGCACAGGTTGGATATTAGATGGTGCAACTTCACCCGTTCCGATATTGCCCCATATAGCTTTTGTAATCGCACCGGACAAAATCAAACTTGGCGTAATTTCATAACTGGCCGCAGCTCTAACCCCAAACTCCGTCCGAACCGGATTGTCCGGATCAAAAAGGCTCAGCTCAGCATAAGGTGTCAAGGACCATTTGAACCGTGGGAAAATATCCGGGGTTCGCACAAGTTCCCCGTCACGCAAATTCGCTTCGGAAATTACAGCTTGATCAAAAATCGCTGCCGAGGATGCATTTTCCAGTCGCTCCACATCCGTGCGCTTCACAGTCACTGTCGAAAGAGGCAGCCCCCTTTCACTCAACGTGATCCGGAACGTCTCAACGGATGGCGGCATAACCCGCGTCAACAACCGTGTTGCACGACCAACGGCCTGTGCCGGTGAGAAGTAGCGATTGTTGATCACCCGCAACTCGACCGAATTCCCCGACAGGGCCATAGCTTCTAGGCCTTGCCCATCTTTAGCGAGTTCATCGGCCAGTAGCTTTTGCAGGTCTGTTTTATTGGTTGGGTCAGACACCCAATCCGCTGACCACGTTTGTGCATCATAGGTCGGGCGCGGTGCCACAGGCAGAGGGGCTTTTTCCAACCCTGAACGCGCAGCCGGACGACGTGCATTGAATTGCAACGTCATCTGCGCCCCAAGGGTTTCACCATTCAGGTAAAATAGGCTCAAGTTTGTGATGGGCGACAGCTTGTAGTCTATGCCAAAGTTCAAGGGGGATTTGTTTTCCAGGATCCCCACATCCACCTCGCGCGCATAAGTATCGGATGAGTATTCCGCCTTTAGGGTCAGCTTGTCGTTGACCTTATAAGAGACACCACCAAACGGTGCAAAGTCACCACGGAACCATTGTCCCGTTGTCAGCGTGCCACCCTCGCCATAGTCCAGTTCGGGGCGCGAACCAAGCGATCCAATTGGATTGCGGCTTCCGAGACGCCCCCAACCGATACCACCGGTCACGCGCAAGCGGTTCTCCATAAAGGATTTGGTCGCGACGATATATTCGCTGGAATACACTCCTGTGCCGATAAAGTCGTTCAACCCAACCGAAACCGCTGGCAGGTACTTGCTTTCATTCAACAGACGGAAGCGCACATCAAAGCTGCGGTCAAAGTAATCATAGGCTCCACCTCCGCCAAAATCGGCCAGCTTGGTATAACGGAAACTCGCGGTGATACGTGGCGAGACCTGAAACGTCAGCGCGCCCCGCGCTTGTGGCCCGTATTGCATATACGACAGCACAAATTCACTGTCGGGCGCGACTTCGGCCGTGGGAAGATCCACCAGACCGGGCAGGCCCGAGATATTGTAAGACGTGGAAACCGTGCTGATTTCAGCCACCGCCAGATTTGGCAAAGCGGCCATAATGGCCCAGATTGCCAGAGATTTAGTTGCGCGCCCCCGCATGACCATAATCCGTGTTAAGTAAAGTTCCCCCCTCCTTACAGGAAGGCAAGTGCGAAAGCATCCTCAAACGCCTGAATTTACAATTTCCGCGCAGAATGTCGCCAAAATGCAAGAGCCCCTCGCACGCTTCCCTTGCGTCGCAGGCACATATTGTAACGCCACGTTACCTGCGTGCCCGGAAATGGCGTCGCTATAGTCATAGATAAGCCAACAAATACGTGAGAGCGCACCATGACCCTGATCACCCAAACCACCCCCTGGGCCACCGACGAACACCGCATGTACGCCGAAATGGCCAACCGCTTCTTCGCCGACGAACTGGCCCCGAACATCGAACGCTGGGTGGAGCAAGGCATCGTTGATCGCGAGTTTTGGCACAAAGCGGGCGAGTTTGGCATTATGGGCGGCGCCATCGCCGAGGAATACGGCGGCGCGGGTGGCGACATGGGGTTTGAGAGCATCACCATCTATGAACAAACCCGCACCGGCGATTGCGGCTGGGGCTACGGCATCCAGTCGATTGTTGTGCATTACATCACCGCCTACGGCACCGAAGAGCAAAAACAGCGCTGGTTGCCGGGGCTGGCCTCGGGCGAGATTGTCGGCGCCATTGCCATGACCGAACCGGGGACGGGATCCGACCTTCAGGCGGTGCGCACACGGGTGGAAAAAGACGGAAACCAGTATAAAATCAACGGCTCCAAGATTTTCATCACCAACGGCCAAGCCGCTGATTTGATCATCACGGTTTGCAAAACGGACCCCGATGCAGGATCCAAAGGCGTGTCGCTGATTGTGGTCGAAGCGGATCAGACCGAAGGCTTCACCCGCGGCAAAAACCTGAAAAAACTGGGCATGAAAGGCAACGACACCTCGGAATTATTCTACCAGGACGTCAAAGTCCCCCTGACCAACCTGCTGGGATCGGAAGAGGGGCAAGGGTTTTATCAATTGATGAAACAGCTCCCGTGGGAGCGATTACTGATTGCGATCCAAGCCCTTGGTGCCATTGATTTCGCGCTGGAACAGACCGTGGCCTATACCCAAGAGCGCAAAGCCTTTGGTCAGCGCGTGATGGATTTTCAGAACACCCGATTTAAACTCGCCGAATGCAAAACCAAAGCCGAAGTGTTGCGCAGTTTTGTGAACGATTGCATCGCGCGGCTGATCGACGGCACGCTGGATGCGCCAACCGCATCCATGGCGAAATATTACGGGTCGGAAATCCAGAACGAGATTATGCACGAATGCCTGCAACTGTTTGGCGGTTATGGCTATATGACCGAATATCCCATCGCGCGGCTTTATGCGGATGCGCGGGTTCAGATGATTTATGGTGGGACAAATGAGATCATGAAGGAACTCATTGCCCGCTCTATTGATGTCTGACGGGTTGAGCGGTTGGAAAAGGGGCTCTGCCCCTTGAACCCCGAGATATTTATAACAAGAAAAAGCAGGAGCAAGAGATGTCAGGTCATGGCCCCCTTTCAGGCGTAAAGGTTATTGAAATTCAAGGCCTTGGCCCCACACCATTCGCCGCCATGTGGCTTGCGGATATGGGCGCGGATGTGGTGCGGATTGAACGGCCAAACCTTAAACCTCTGATCCCGCAAAAAGTGGATGTGCTGAACCGGGGGCGCGGGTTTGTCGCGCTGGATTTGAAGTCCGGGGGCGACCGTGACGTGGCGCGAGACCTGATCAACAGCGCCGATATGCTGATCGAAGGGATGCGCCCCGGCGTGATGGAGCGTCTGGGCCTTGGCCCCGGTGATTTTCCCGACAATCCCAAGCTGGTCTACGGGCGTATGACCGGATGGGGGCAATCCGGCCCGCTGGCGCAATCCGCCGGGCATGACATCAATTACATCGCCATTACCGGCGCGCTTCATGCCATTGGCGGCACGCATCCGGTGCCCCCTTTGAACTTGATTGGTGATTTCGGCGGCGGCGCGATGTATCTGGTGTCTGGCATGTTGGCCGCTCTGCATGGCGCGGAGCGGTCAGGCAAAGGCCAGGTGGTGGACGCGGCCATCAGTGACGGCACCGCGCATCTGATGGCGATGATTTATTCCATGTATGGGTCCGGGATTTGGGCGGATGAACGCGAAGCGAACCTACTTGATGGTGGTGCGCCGTTTTACACCACCTACCAATGTGCGTGCGGCGGGCATATGTCGGTGGGCGCGCTTGAGGCGAAATTCTATGCGGAATTTGTGGATCGGATTGGCTTGTCAGGTGCCGATCTTCCGGCGCAAATGGATGTGTCTGGTTGGCCAAAATTACGTGCCGCGTTTGCCGCCAGGTTCCTTGAGAAATCCCGCGACGGTTGGGCGGCGCTTTTGGACGGCACCGACGCCTGCTGCGCCCCGGTTCTGTCCTTGGCCGAGGCCGCAAGCCATCCCCACAATCAAGCGCGGGGAAGTTTCACCCAGATCGCAGAAGTCACCCAACCATCCGCCGCCCCACAATTGTCAGACACCCCCGGATCGGCCCGCGCGGGGGAGGAACCGGAACCACAATCGGTGGAGGAGGTTTTGGTGCGTTGGGGCGTGCGTTGACCGATAAAACGGCAGTTTAAACAGTTTAATGTTTTGCTGTTTGGACCTTTAAAGAGTTTACAGTTTTGCCATTTCAAACATTAAACTCTTTACAGTTTTCACATCACGAAATGCAGCCCTATGGCTCGCGAAACGCCTCGCGTGATTTGTAAAGCGGCTTCAGCAAATACTGCAAAATCGTCTTTTCACCGGTATGCAATTCGACCTGCCCCAACATCCCCGGGCGCATCTCAATCGCCTTTTGTCGGTCGGTCAATTTGGTCAGATCCACACGCACCGACACGCGGTAATGCGGCGGGATATTGGGGTCGCGTTCGTCTTTGAACGTGTCTGCGGAAATAAAATTTACAGCCCCCTTAAGAGAGCCATAAATCGTGTAATCATAAGCAGATAGCTTAATTGTTGCCTCTTGCCCAGGCATCACATTGGCGATGTCTTCGGGCTTAATCTGCGCCTCAACAAACACGTCTTCGTCCAGGGGAATGATCTGGAAAATCTCTTCCCCCGGTCGCACAACGCCACCAATGGTGGTCACGCCCATGCTGTTGACAATGCCCCGCATCGGGCTGGTCAGCACGGTGCGGCTCAATTGGTCTTGGCTTTGCTTCAGGTTTTGCTTCAGCGTGGCCAGTTCCTTCAGCGTGTCCGAATACTCTTGAGCACGGTCTAATTCGGTCTGAGTGACCACATCATTGAACCGATTTTCCGCATCACTATGCGCCTTGCGAACCTTGGTAACCTCAATCAGGGCAACGATTTTTTCAGCGTATAAGTCTTCAAGGACTTTAAGCTCGCGCACCGTTTCATCCAGCACACGCTTGGCCCCTTCACGACGGCTGACATAGTCACTTTGACGGGCCGCCAAAAGCGCACGTTCCGAGGCTACAATATCCGGCGTGCGTGTCGATAACGCCTCTGGAACCACAAAATCAAACTGCCCTTCAAGCTCAGCCTCAAGACGCAAACGACGGATATCCAAGGCGGAGATTTGGTCCAGAAAATCATCGACGGATGTCTGGAATTCAGTGCCGTAAAGCCGCGCAAGTACGTCGCCGGGCTCAACAATATCGCCGGCTTTTACCATCAATTCCGCCAAAATACCGCCTTCAAGGTTTTGGATAATTTGCGGACGAGACGATGAAATCACCGTGCCTTGCCCGCGCACAATTTCATCCACCCAAGCGAAGGCCGCCCATATAATAAAGGCGATTACGGCCAAAGCCGACAGCCAGATCACCATTGACGGACCCTTGAGGTCTTGCTCGAATTGCGCGTCCAAAGATGCCATTAGCTTGCCCCCTGCCCTGCTGTTTTCAGATGCGCCATGACCTGATCACGCGGACCATCCACTGCCAGCCGACCGTTTTGGAAAATCAACGTCCGGTCGGTCAGAGCCATGATCGGCATGCGGTGTGTGGCGATAATGGCGGTGCGACCAACTAGCCAGGTTTCCAAGCGGCTGACCAAAGTGCGCTCCAGCGTTTGATCCAGCGCCGCTGTGGGTTCGTCCAAGAGCACAATCTTGGGATCCTGTAACCAGATCCGCGCCCAACCAATGGATTGACGCTGACCAATCGAAAGCCCCTCACCCATGTCGCGTATTTCAAGATCCAGCCCTTTGGCGTGTCCGCGCACAAAGGGGCCTAACCCTGCAAAATCAAGGGCTTGCAGCAAACGGTCATCTTCACGCTCCAACATTGACAGGTTCAGATTGTCACGCAGACTGCCCGCAAACAGGCGCACGTCTTGGCTGAGATAGCCAATGCCACGGCGCAGATCTTTCGGCGCGATTTGCGCCATGTCCACACCATCGAGCATCATCCGTCCAGAGGTCGGCGCATAGAGGCCGGACAACAGTTTCAGGAAGGTTGATTTGCCCGATCCATTGGCGCCCAAAATTGCAACGCGTTGTCCCGGCTCAATGGCCACGGCGGGCACATCGACACCCGGCGCGTCTTCGTCATAGGAAAACCGCATCTCGCGGATCTCAAAATGGCCCCTCAATGTGTCGCGGCGCAGATAGGTGCGGCCTTGTGCTTCGTCCTGTTCCGAATTGGCAATACTGTCCAACCCATCAAGCGCGGATTTCACATTGGACCAGCGCGCCAGAGTGCCGGACAGTTGGGTCAGCGGCCCCAAAGTACGGCCAGACAGGATGCCAACCGCAATGATCGAGCCCACGGTGAACTCGCCCGCGAATACCATGTAAGTACCTAGGATCACTGCGGAAACATAAGTCGCCTGTTGCAAACCTTGCGACCAGAACGTCAACCAAGAGGAAAGCTTGCGCTGTTCGCTGTTTTTAACAGCCGAAAGCATGTTCAACTCGGTCCACAAACGGCGCACACGGTCTTCTCCGCGCTGCGATTTAATGGTGTCGAGCTCGTAAATCGCCTCGTGCAACAACCGGGACGCTTTGGTCGACGCCCCTTGGGTTTCTTGCGAAATCGCAATCATACGCTTTTGCAAAAAGAACCCCGGCAGGACCATCAAAATGCCGCCTGCGATCAACACCCAGACCACGTTTCCGGCGATCGAGCCCACCAGCACCAAGAACAAGAAAATAAAGGGAATATCCGTGATCGTGCCCACCGAGGAGGCGGTGAAAAACTCGCGCACCGACCCAAATTCGCGCATGGCGGAAAAGAGGCCAGAGGGTGATGTGGATCGCCGGTCAGATCGCATCCCCAACACCCGGTCCATCAGGAGTTTTTGCACGTTCATTTCGATGGCACGCCCCGCGCCATCCATCAATCTGGCGCGTGCCGCTTTGATCGTTGCCTCAAGCAAGATCGCCACAAATGCCCCCGCCGCCAGCACCCAAAGCGTGGCGGTGGATTGATGCGGAATGACCCGGTCATAAACTTGCAATGAGAACAAGGCGACCGCCACGGCCAGCATATTGGCGACAAAAGACCCCAGCGCCACATCCATGAAATAGCGTTTGAATTTCGGCAATTCCCCCCAGAACCAATGGTCCTGGATACGCTTTGGCGCATGACGGGAAGACAGATCCTGAAGCGTGGCTTCTGCGGTGAGGATTGTGCCGGAAAAGAATCCGGAAAACTCATCCAGCGCCACCTCAATGCTGGCGCCATTGGCACCGGCTTCATAGACTCGCAGCAGGTCGCCATCCTGCGACAAAACCAACACTGCCTGACCGTTTTTCATCAACGCCAAGGCGGGCCAGGTGGTGGGGGAGCAAGCTTTTCCCTGCTGCCGCTCGCAGTTCAGGTCAAGCGAGGCCAAGGCGGCCTCCAGCATGTCAAAACTGGTGTCTTTACGCCCTTTTGCCAAAGCTGATTGCATCGCGTCTGTCAGGTCATGAAGCACCGCGTCCTTGCCCAAAAGCCCCGCATAGACCGAGACCAAATCAGCGCGCGCCTTAAGGCGGTCTTGCTGGGTTGGCGCATCCTTCAAAGGATCAACCGCCGCAACGGGCGGTGCAGATGCCAGAATGGGTTTGCGCATTTTCAGGCGCGACTTTGGACCCTTAGCTGCGGGTTGTACGGCACCGGGCGGATCGGTGGCACGCGCGCCGTTTTCTGGTGTTTTCGCGACGGCAGGCGCATTCACAACCGGTTTTGGCGTCGCGACTTTGACCACTTTACGTGCGACGGGTTTGGGTGTTGGCGCTGGGTTAGAGTTGGCCGTTTTCTTACTGGCGTGGCGCACACGCGCACCTGTAATGGTTGTGGGCAAAGGTGACTTTGGCGGCGACTTGGGCTGGGTCATATCTTGTCCCCGCTGACCAAAGCCCCGTATTCCCGCGCGATATCCACTTGGGTTCGGGCAATTTCGTACCGGATCGCCACATTTTCCTGCTCAAGCCGTGCGAGGTTTTCGACCACGCCAACCACATCCATCACAGTGCGGCGACCGGCATCAAACTGGCGCTTGAAAAGATCGGTATTGGCACGCGCTTGTCCGGCCAGATCCGCGGCCTGACGGGTGCGGGCTTGTAATGAAATCAGCTTTTGTTCCAGCGATGCCTGACGGCGGCGGCTGTCTTCTTGCGCTTGCACGATACGGCGCTCGGCCCCATCGCGCGCGGCCTCGACCGCGGCCAGATTGTCCATCGTGCCAAAGCCAAAGCCCTGATCAGAGGTCATCACCAGACCGACGGTGCTGTCTTTGCCCACGGATGCGCTTGCGCCCAATCCGGGCAGCAACCCAGCACGGTCAATCTTGGCCTGCGCCACATCGCGGTCCAGCTCCGCCTCGGCCAACAACACGGTCAGAGGTTTCACACCCGCATCCCGCGTGAGCATCGCGGATACACCCCGCAGATCAGACACATCCTGTGCTGACATCGCCTTAAGCTCGGCCATCGCTGTCTGCGCATTCAGCATTTCGGTGTCATAGTTTGACCGGAGTTCCGACAGCTTGGCGCGGATCACGTTTTGGTCAGACATGTCCGACACGCCCCCGTTCACACGCGCGGTCATGATGCGGTCAAATTCGCGCATCGCGCCCAGCGCATGATCTGCGACGGCGGCCTTTTCGCGGGCTTCTTGGGCTTTTAGATACAGGGTCAGCGCCGTGGACACGCGGTCATTGGTGTCAATCGACAGGTTCACAGCGGCGGCTTCCACATCCGCACGCGCAAACTCGCGTTCCGCCTTTTTGCGCCCATTGTCAAAGATCACCTGGTCAATCACCAAGCTCGCGACCAGATCGCCCATGCTGGACAGGGACACTTGCGGCCCCAAGGTGGGCAGCCAGTTTTTATCCGCAGCCCGTGCGCGCAGTTTGGCGGCCCTTAGGT
>DDMF01000165.1:21845-46167 GCA_002340515.1 Rhodobacteraceae bacterium UBA2553
GGCGGGCCGACGCCTCAAGCGTGGAACGCGCCACCTTGTCGTAACTGGTATCCGATTGCAGCACGCTTTGACGCGCAAGCAATTTCGTAATTGTTTCAGATGGTTCTTTACCAACTGGCTGCGCAAAACTGTGCGGCGCCGATCGTGTGACATCGGGGTCGCCCGAACCACTTGATTGGCCCAGCCTGTCACCGATGTTGCCCATACAGCCTGCCAGGCTGATCGCCATTGCGATCAACAGGGGCACGCGTGAGATATCCCGCCCAAAAACCAAAGTACTGCCTCGACTTTGTGTGTTATATGCAGGCCGCGGTCGTTTGGCGCCGCGGCCTTGCTTTACTCGTATTAGATAACGGTGACGACGTTGACATCCTCTTGGATGTACAGCGTGCCGCCGTCAGACCCCAGGGTATAGACGTTGTAATCCGCCCCATCTATTGCCACGGTTTGTCCGGTTGCGGAGGCGCCAGCCGCTGTCACCGTGTCGCCGCTTCCGCCATGAATGGTCAGCTCGTTTGAGTTGTCCGACAGGGTCAAAAGTTGCTGTTCCGTGATGGTGATTGTATTGCTTTCGAAATTCTCCAGCAGGTCAATCGCTTCGACATTGTAGTTCGCCAAGCCTGTCGCAGACAGGTCCAGTGCTGCACCGCCATTTTCAGTCACAATCAACGTGCTAGAGGCGTTTCCGGCATCATCCGTTTCGGTCAGAACCAAACGCGACCCGTCTGGCAGGCCTCCGACCGGGTAGAAATTGTTCAATTCAAACCCGGTTGTGGGGCTGGTCGAGCCATCCGCGTTCAGCAGCTCCAGCGACATGTCGGCAACATCACCGCCCGGATAAACGCCACTAACACTTCCGTCAGCGTTGTTCAGATACACGTTTGCATCAGGCGCATCAGGCGCAATGGTATCGACATCAAATGTGTCGCTGACCGTACCCACGTTGCCCGCCGCATCGGTTGCGGTCACCGTCATGGTTACGGTTTTGTCGCCGGTTGGGATCTGGCTTTCAGAAAAATCCACCGTCCAGTTGCCATTTGCGGCAACCGTCGCCTGCACTGGCGCGCCGCCATCAAGCGAGACGGTCACAGTCGAGCCCGGTTCCGTTGTGCCGGTAAAGGTCACACCTGCTTCGGCTTCGCTGGCATTCACAACGTCGTCGCCCGCAACCGCCCCTGCCGAGATCCCAAGGTTCGTCACAATCGTGTCGATCTTGATGTCTTTCGAGATGTTGGCAGTGTTGCCAGCCGCATCCGTGGCCGTCACAACAACTGCGCTGGACAATTCGCCACCGGCCACGTCACCCGCAGCCACGTTGATCGTCCAACTGCCAGAGGCATCCACTGTTGCGGCTTGTGCTGGGTTGGTGCCGATTTTCACTTGTACCGTTGACCCAGCTTCGACCGTACCCGACAGCACAACGCCATCAGACAGTTCCTGTGCGTTGATCACATTATCGCCCGCCACCGGATTGGTGGTCATGGCGAAATTGGTCACAAGCGTGTCCACTTCAACCGTGTCGCTGACGGATTTTGAATTGCCATGTGTGTCGGTGATCGAGGCCGTGACATTCGCGATATATTCGCCCGACGCCACTTCGCTCGACAAGAAGGGCGCAGACCATTCGCCGTTTGCCGACGCGGTCACCACTTTCGACACACCGTGCAGAGTGACAGTCACGTTCATAAACGGTGTCGCGGTGCCCGAAATGATCACACCATCAGACGCTTCTTGCGCGTTGATCACATCATCCAGCTCTACCGGTTGCGACGACAAGGCCACGTCACCGGCCACCGTATCCACGGTCACGCCTTGCTTCATTTCCTTCACGTTCCCGGCCTGATCGGTCGAGGTGATGGTCATGAAAGTTGCGTATTCACCGGCCGGAATATCCGAGGACGAGAAGTCCACGGTCCAATTGCCGCTGCTGTCCACGGTGGCGTCTTTGGTCACATTGCCGATTTTAATTTGTACGGTTGCGCCCTGTTCGGTGGTGCCGTTTAAGGTCAGTCCGCCAGTAACTTCACTGCCGTTCAACACGTTGTCGGCCAGTTGGGTATTAGCGTCGAGACCGAAGTTTTGAACCAAGGTGTCCACATCCAGCGACAAGGTCGAGGTTGCAACATTGCCCGCAGGGCTGGTGGCCGTCGCGGTGAATGTCACGTCATATTCACCGGTGTTAAAGTCGCCGCCGGGGATGTTCACCGACCAGCTGCCATCTGCGGCCACGGTTGCATTATAGCTGCCGCCACCGGACATCGCGATCGACACGGTTGCGCCCGGCAAAGCTTGACCGGTCAGAACCACACCGTCTGCAACTTCTGCGGCGTTGATGACATTGTCGCCTTCCACCGGAGTGGAGGAGAAGGTCACGCCAGCGGTTGTATCCACATCCACCGAGCTGTTGATGGTTTTCGTGTTGCCATGCGCGTCCGTGGCTGTGACCGAAATCGCGGCCTCATATTTGCCCTCTGGAATACCGGTAGAGGATACATTCAGCGTCCAATTGCCGTTCGCATCCACAGTCGCCGGCATATCGGTACCGTGGAAGTTGACCATCACGGTTGATCCCGGCTGCGCCGTCCCGGTCAGGGTGATCCCGGCAGAGGCTTCGCCCATATTGATCAGATCGTCACTGCCCGCAAAGCCACCGTTCAGCGACACTTCGGCCACCGTATCAACCACCAGTGTTTCGGTGGCGGTGGACGTGTTCCCAAAGCTGTCCTTCGAGGTGATCTTCACGTCGGTTTCATATTCACCGGTGGTGATTTCAGTCGAAGAGAAGGTCACGGTCCAGCTGCCATCTTCGCCAACTGTGGTTGAATGGGTTGTGCCGTTGATTTCAACATCAATTGACGCGCCCGCTTCGCCGTTCCCGGAAATCTCAACACCGTCGCTGTGATCATCGGCATTCACGGTCACGCCAACAGATTGGGTGCCGCCGGTGACTTCAATAACAGGCGGGGTTGTGTCGATCGTTACACTCGGCGCGTCAGGGTCATGTACGGTTCCGTCTTCGTCCGTCACCTTCACATTGACATCATAGTTGCCGTCGCCGGGGAAATCATCGCCCTCAAAGGCCGCTTCCCATGTGCCGTCTTCGCCGACGGTTGTGGTGACGGTTTTATCGCCAATCGTGACCTCTACGGTCGCGCCTGGTGTACCAGTCCCTGTGATCGTGATGCTTTCGTCGTCCGGGCCGCCGACTGAAACAGGCGTCTCAGGATTGTCGACCGTCGCACCGCTGTCGCCGTCACCGCCGCCGCCAAGCAACGCGCCGCCAGCACCAACTGCGCCAACAACCGGCAAAATGCCCGCCGCAGCGCCGCCACCGGCCCCCAACAGGCCCAGCCCCAACGCCTGGGTCACTTCTTCGCCCTCAGCAGCCACGATGGTCTCTGCCACGACTGGACTTTCAGGGAATACCATCGCGTCCAGGTGGCTCCATTTGCCCCAAGTGGTTGCTTCGGTAAAGGTCACATGCCCGCTGGCATCCAAGGATGCCTCGACCAGGGTTCCGTCCTCGTTCAGGTACAGTTTGTTTTCCTGCACACCGTTTTCGGCGAAAAAGCCGTCGAGCACGATTTTCCGACCATCTGCCAGATAAAGTTCAAGGTTTTCACCCGCACGCAGATATTCGCGCACGTCCGCCCGTCGCATGTTCAAAGACACCGCGCCGTCGTCACCAAGATTAAGAGTATCAGAAATTCCGGATTCGATCAGTGATCCATGCTGGACAAAACCAGTATGGTCACGGACGATAAAGT
The DNA here is from genome assembly GCA_002340515.1 of Rhodobacteraceae bacterium UBA2553. Classification (GTDB taxonomy): domain Bacteria; phylum Pseudomonadota; class Alphaproteobacteria; order Rhodobacterales; family Rhodobacteraceae; genus Aliiroseovarius. The sequence continues at coordinate 25,613 of DDMF01000165.1, forward strand.
CAATCGCCTGCATAGCTACCGCCTACCTCAAAATATACTTCGACCTTGTTTTTTTGGCCGATTTGTTGCTCTAAGCACGTAGCTACCTTAATTTCGCCATAATTTCTAGTCGCAAACTCTTGAGAACACACAAAATGTCGTGTTGAACCAGACATGTTGTAAAAGAGCACTAATGCATTTGGCGCGACTACTGCACATGTTCAGCTGCAATTTGCCTGTAGATGCGCCGCTCAGATTTGATTGAATTTAGCCTATTTAGGAAGTTTCCCAATTTTTTCGCTTTTCGCTCTTGCGCCCCCCAGCCCAACTCGCTAAATCCCCCTCACCGCGCTCTGGTAGCTCAGCTGGATAGAGTACTTGACTACGAATCAAGGGGTCGGGGGTTCGAATCCTCCCCAGAGCGCCATTACAAACAATGTGAGACGACACATAGTTCTGCCATCTGGCACTCATAGTCGTTCCATTGGCGATAGCTGATTACCTTTGCGCCGCATAGCTAAGTCTTCGACCATGTGGTGGCGTTGAACATATTTCCCCTTTAAAATCTGATTTTGAGCGAAGTCCTTCAGGGCGCTCGTCTATAATACCTGCTCCCGGCGAGGGTTGGGGGTAACAATACAATTCGATGGGGTTGGTGCGACCCGCAGGCACTAGCCGAGGATACGGTCCCGTCTAATTGTATTGCAGGCGCGCGGGGACGAGGTCCCCTAGCTCTTTTGCTTCGGTTGATCGGGCAAAAAAATGAGGAAGTAGAAATTTCGCGTTTTTCAACAGAAGGGCGGATTCCGGGCTTTCGCCGCGAGCGCGAAATGGCCGGGTAACATCTACGAAACCGGACCTTCACACGAAGCCGTCTCCACGGGCCTCTGATCCACCAAGGTGGCGGCAAAGCAGAACATCGCTACAGATGCGAAAGCATCTTGTATGACGGCAGAATCGGAGACGGTGAACCTTTGAGTGCTCAGCTTCAGGGGCAACGAGGGCAGCCAGCTACTCTCTTAGCTCAAGACGCTTTCAGGCCCAAAAACTGACGACGAATATTAATCCAGGTAGCCAGACGCGGCGATCAGGTTTGCTGTGGCTCCGCTGCAGGCCATTGGCACGTCATAGACGACGGCAAGTCTGCTCAATGCCTTCAGATCGACGTCATGTGGATGTGGGGAGAGTGGATCCGTGAAGAATATGAGCAAGTCGATACCGTCATCGGCAATCATCGCTCCGATTTGTTGATCCCCACCAAGAGGCCCGCTTTTTGTCACCTGGATATGCAATTGAGGACAGCATTCTTGTATGATGCCACCAGTCGTAGCCGTGGCGTATATGTTGTGGCGCTTCAGCTTCGTTTGATTGTTGAATACCCAGGTGGCCAAAGATCGCTTCTTTAGATCATGTGCGATAAGGGCGATGTTTTTTGGCTTAGGTTTCAGCATGAGGCTTGTCCCAGTTGGGACGCGTGGTGGGCACGGGTCTCGATTTCAGCCCAGTTGCGTGACCTGAGCAAGCTGGTCGGCGCGATCCAAGAGCCACCGACACACATTACGTTTCCCAATTCCAGGTAATGCGTTGCTTTTTCAGGGGTGATCCCCCCCGTCGGGCAGAACTGCACAAGTGGCAGCGGCCCACCGAATGAACGTAGCGCCGACCGACCGCCGCTCGCCTCTGCCGGGAAGAACTTTTGTGCGGTGTAGCCTTTCTCAAGCAAGGTCATTACCTCGCTTGCGGTGGCGGCACCGGGCAGCAATGGCAAACCCGTTTCTTCACAGGCGTCCAATAGCCGATCTGTCGCACCCGGGGACACACCGAAACTGGCACCCGCCTGCTTTGCTGCGCGCACGTTTCCTTTTTTGTGATTTGAGGTTGGTTCGTCTAGGCGAGGTTTTTCAAACCAGCGTAAGGTGTTCGGACTTGCCCTGGATTTGTCGCGGTTGTTTTGCGGGCAGATCAGTGAGTAGTTTCACTTCGATGTCGGGCGCAGCCATTGCATGCATCAACGCTTTGTAGTTCATCTGAAACCTCACTTCGGATCCCAACCTCAACGTGGATCGGTTCGCCCCAATAAGGAGGTGATCGCTGGTGGCACCGATCAATATGCACCCTTCAGCCATTGAAAGCCCCAGAACGTCCGTGTCCTGATGCCCCATCGCTAGGACAAGGCGCGTGGAGACACCATTGTTTGGCACGATGCGAAATTTTGTCAGGGCTGGATCAGTCACAGCGATGGAGAAAGGCGCAGGTTTTTCACCTGTTTCGATAACTTCGGCGACAAGGGTGAAGGCGTCCGTATGCATTCCTCCGATCCGGTCGCCAGACACTGGTTCAACACCCAGAAGAATTGCCTCCCCCAGTCTTAGGTCGTTGATGCGGCCAGTATCTTGACTTCCAAGCGCCCAAGGCAAGTTTGCAGAATTGCCGCCGGACACGGTTTTCAAGAATGGGCCACACATCCCCTCTATTTCGTTCGCAAGGTCGCAAAGAGAGGCCATTTGAGACGCAGTGGGGGCGACCCCGTTCAGACAAGCAAAGTTTGCACCAATGCCGTTCAACGCCACCCCTTGCATCGCCATGACTTGCTGGGCAACTTCAGCCACGTTCTCGGGTAAAATACCTTCGCGTCGATCGCCCATCTCGACCATCAGTATGATACCGTGAACCTTATCTGTGCGGATGGCGGCAGACGCCAAGGCCGCAATGACAACAATCTCTGTGTTATAGCTCGCTTCACAGAGCTGAACGACCTCATCGACCTGACTTAACATTGGCGTTCGGATCAGCGTGACCGGGCATGTGATGCCTGCTTGGCGTAGCCTCTGCACATTGCTTATACGTGCGTCCGCCAGCCCCAAGGCACCACCCTCCAGCATAGCCTGAGCGATCGCAGGATGCCCGCAGACAGCCTTGGTAACGCCTGTGATGCCGATGCCACGCCGGCCCACCCGCCGAACGACAGTTTGAGCGTTGCGACGTATCTTGTCCAGATCCACTTCGATGCGTGGGCAGCTCATATCGCGGCCATCGAAGGCCTTTGCGTCAAACCGGGGTATGCGGCGATCACCATTGCAAGCAAATGTGCGGCCGGCCGGGCCAATGCATCGGTGACAGGCAACCCGAGTTTCTGTGATTGCGCCGCGATGGTGTCGGTTATTTCGGCGTCAAACATCCCCTCGTGATTGAGCGTGACACCGATGACCTTTGTATCGGCAAAGGCTTCGATCAAAGCAATCTCACTTGCCGAAGAAGGCATCGGCATGTTGGGAAAGTCACAGCGATGTGCCCGTTTTGGCGCGTGCTGGAGGATCACAGCATCTGGCTGGCTACCCCGCAGGATAAAAGCGGATGTGCAGAATGCGGGATGGCTCAGTGCGCCCTGACCTTCGATCAAAATAACATCGGGCTGTTCAACTTCAGAGGCCGCAACAATCGCGCCTTCAAGTTCGCCACAGCAGAACTGGGGCGGCACGGCATCCATGGCGACACCGAATTTCGCACCCTGCATCAGGCCGGTCTGGCCCGTCCCGACAAGCACTGTCTTGATGCCCTTTGCATTCAGGGCGCGTGCCAAAACGGTCGCCGTTGTGCGCTTTCCGATGGCGCAATCGGTGCCAAGAACTGCAATCCGCAGCGCTTTAACACCAGCGACACTACCATCGAACAGGCGCATATCCTTGCTGGGTTTCGGCTTGCGGATGTCGCGGATCGTGACATTTCGTTCGGAAGCGGCCTTAGCTATTTCTCTATCATCGCTCAGATATTCATGCAGCCCGCTCACGATGTTCATGCCAAGCTCTATCGCTTTCAGAACAACGCCCCGGTCCGCCTTCGAAAGACGCCCTGTTGAAGGGGCCATCCCATAGATCAGCGTATCGGGAAACATGGCTTCATGGGCAACAGCGGCGTCCAGATGGCCAAAGATCGGTATGTTGTTGCTGACATTATCCAGAACGGTCCCGCTGTCTTGTCCGCTATAGGTGCTGTCGATGACAGAAAGGATACGATACGCTTGTGAATGGCGAACAAGGCCGTTCGCCGTCTTGCCATCGATTTGCGCGAAATTCCCCTCGCAATAGACGACTGCCGTCGGTGAGGCTGTGATCTGCCTGCCTGAGGTCAAGCCTGCGGGTTTGATCCGGGTCAAAGGTGGCGCTTGCGCGCCCCTGATGGTGCGGCGGATGGTATCGACAGTTTCAGATTTGGTTTCCATTGTGGTTCTCTTTTATGGGTTGGCACGGAGGGCAGAATTGCCCTCACATACGCATTTTGAATGGAGATGGTGCCGTGGCCCGCGCCTAGTTGTTAAGCACGCACTGCCCCATTGATTTTTGGAAATTCTTGTCGCACCCCCAACGGTTGCCTGACCTGTCCAGATGCGCGTGTGCGGGAAGGTCGATCAATTCGCATGTCTCGCCTGAGGCTTCGTATCCACGTTCGCACTTCCACCCTGTGCCGTAGGTTGCGTCGTCGAAAAATGCATTTGCGGGGACCGCGACGGCTGCACACAGACCAGCCCGTTCAAAGAAGCCACGCTCACATGTCCAGGGCTGACCGTACCCCGATCCATTCAGATAGGCGTTGGCCGGAACCGCAATGGCAGTACACAGGTCGCCAGTTACTTCGAACCCACGTTCACACGTCCACGTCGAGCCATATGAGGCATCTTCCCAGTATGCATTCGCAGGCAGCGCGATCTCCTGACATGTTCTATCGACTTTGATGTAGCCGCGCAAACAACGCCACCGCTCGCCTGACGGGTCCAGAAACCCACCATCTGGCACCTCTACTTCAGCACAGGAAGTGTCATCGATTCTGCGAAACCCATGCAGACATTCCCATCCCAAACCATAGCGCCGGTTCGTACCATATGCGTTTTGCGGCACGACAACTGCGACGCAGGTATTTTCGTTCGACCGGAATCCAACATTACATTCCCATCCATCACCATAACTTTTAGCACTGGCGTTCTCAGGCATGGGCTGAGTGGCGGTTTGGGCAAATGCTGGTAGTGCAAACAGCAGGACTGCAATAATCGAACCCATAAATAGGGCCCTGAATGTTGGTGTATCCGCTGGAATATGGGCAGTGACAGATTGCGGAGGTCGCGGCTCTGTTAACTGTGATCTACGATCCATCTAACTCAAGCCCCGCAAGACACGCGTCTGCCAGATCCCGGCTCGGGGCATCAGTGCCTGGCAATGTGGCCCAGCCAGTTTCCATCATGGCTTTGCGCCGCTGAAAGCTTGAAGCTTCTTGAAGTGTTGCCAGTTTTGTAGTGCGTTCCGTATCAGCCTCTGACAGATTTAGGCACACTGGCACCATCGCCAATGTAACTTCGTCAGCAGCAAAGCTTTGGGCCATCTCGTCTGCACTGCCTGCAGTTGTCCAGCCGCCCCAGGTGAAGCCAAGAATAGAGACTGCAACTGCGCCAACCAAGACGCCGTAAACACCAGGTTTCGTCCATTCGGGAAATGTCATTTTTAATCCTCTGACGGGGAAAGCGCCGCCGCACTATTTTTGATTTCGTGTTTGTTCGCGTTGGCCTGATCCTGCGCCAGAGCCAACTCCAGGTCTCGGTGATCCACTGCGCGCAGCTCTGACTTTCCTGCGTGCAAATTGATCAATAGAAACGTCGCAGTCCGTCGGTATGCCGCAAAGCTGTTGCTCAGCATGACTTCGTCGTCGGCCAAAACTTGATACTCACCCGCAGGCAATTCTTCCGTGTATCCAGCGACCACGAACGGATAAAGAAATGTCACAACTGACGTGGTCGTGCGCGATGACATCGGCAACCTTCCCAAACATCAAATCCCTGCTAAAGGACGCGACAGCTGAATTTTCATGATGGATGATTGTGGTTCGCTCTGGCAGGCTGATGCGCCTATGCCGCAGAGAACCGCAACTTTCGTAGTTCTTATATAGTCTCTTAGCGTCGGAAATACAACGTTGGTGATTCCGGCTCCATTTTTCAGACCACCCGCGCCCTTAAAGAAGTCAAGGTTGGCAAGCACAAAGGCACGTTCTGGACTGGCGAACGGCAGTTAGCGCCCGCCAACTTCGTTCAGATGTCGATTCTTTCTGCAATGCTTAACGCATCTTCCAGCTCGACACCTAAATAACGCACGGTGCTATCGACCTTTGTGTGGCCAAGCAGAAGTTGCACAGCGCGAAGGTTGCCCGTCTTGCGGTAAATCTCCGCCGCTTTGGTTCGGCGCATCGAGTGTGTTCCGTATCCGCTGGGTTCCAGGCCGATCGACGTTCCCCAATCACGCACAATTCGACCATATTGACGCGTTGAGATATGCGGGCGGTCGTGGACACGGCTCGGGAACATAAAGCGGCAGCCAATCATTTCGGGTGATGTAACCCACGCAATGACAGTCCCTCGTGTGTTTTCAGTCAGTTCAAACTGAACTGGCTTTTTGGTCTTGCTCTGGATCACCGAAACTCGTTCACGAACGCGGTCATCTTTGACCAAATCGGTCACGGCGAGTTTGACCAGATCACAGCCCCTCAGTTTGCTATCAATCGCAACGTTGAACAGCGCGAGGTCGTGAAGATAGCCCAAAAGTTCAAGCCGCGCCCGAATGGCCCACACCTGCTTTGGAAGCAGCGGTCGTTTCTGGCCGATGATCCGCCCTTTGTTCCAGGCTTTGCACTTCGGGGTCACTGCAGGAAGTTGAACTCTTGGCATAATTTGCCCTCCAATCCTCCCGCCAAGCCCAAACATCAGCACCGCGCTGACGCCGTGAGCTTAGCATCGGATTGAATGCCCGTTGTCCGAAGGCTCATTGCGTAGTATCTCTTCAGGTCCATTGGGCCGCAACCAGCCCATTTTAACGGATGCTCCGAAATTCACTAAATTCGGCTTGGTGACGTGGTCCTTACGATATTTTTAAATGTCCGGTTTTTTCTCCGCTATGCGACATTCAAATTCGAGCAGATGCGGCATTTTCCGTGCTGCGCGCTCCCAGCACAAAATCGCAATGACGGTGATGGCTCGAAACTGCCGCTCGCTACGATTTGCACCAATGGCCGCTCCCCGGTTTATCCGGCTCCAAAAGCAAACTAATGAGTCGTAAATGGCAATAGTGGTGCGACGGCTGAAATCGAGTTGCTTCAAAATCAACGGCTTAGATTTTGATAAAGTTAAAACTATGTATTGCCCCACAACAAAGCCTCAGCGAGAAATCTCTGAGGCTTTGATCGTTTTGCCTCCTGTTGATCATACAAAAGTTAGCGATACGCGGTGGTTTTCTAAGTTCAGGCATGCCTCGGTCAGTCCCAAAAGCCTGTTACTGACCTTTTCAGGGTCTGCGGCTAACCTCCCGATTTGAGGTGGTCGGCCCGTATGGCGGGAAAGCGGACAACCAATATTTCAAGTTTACAGGACGATAGCCGATTTAATTTAGTTGGCGGTTCTGCTTTTGGGCTATATGTTCAAGTGAACATATAGGAAGTTCCCGTGACCAGCTCCGATCGCAATGACACATCCACACCTCGCGGGCGCAGACGTGCGGATCAGCCAAACGGACGCGATGCGCTGTTGCATGCGGCAACATATGCGTTTGCACAACAATCGTTCGAGGCAACCAGCCTGCGCGCCATCTCAAGCGCTGCTGGGGTTAGCCAGAACTTGGTTGCCATTCATTTCAAGGACAAGGCCGGATTATGGGCGGCATGCGTGGCCGATTTAACAGCGCAAATGCAACAATCATTGACCGTCTTTGCGACCCTGCTTGGTGATAAAACAAAGTCATTAAGAGATAAGCTGGAAGCCGCGCTTGATCTGACGGCCCAATTCTATCTGGAAAATCCAGCGACCAATGGGTTCATCATGCAAACACTAGCCGGCGACCCGACCCGCGGGGAGGTGCTAATGGACAGCCTTTTGCGGCCGGTTTTTGACGCGTCCTGCCCGCTGCTCGACGAAGGGATCGCCGCGGGCTTGGTCCGCGCAGAAAGCCCGGCCATTGTCACTGCAATCCTCCACCTGACCCTTGGCCACTCTGATCATTTCACGCAAATGATGAAGGTCATGGCGCCACAAGTATCCAGTGATACCGCATTGGAAAATCTGGCACAGGCGATGAAATCCCTCCTATTGATTGAGCATCCAAATGACTGATCCTATTGTAACGATCCCTTCGGAGATTCAGGCCGCTTTTGACGATCAGGCCGCTGGTGTGCCCGACCGGCGGCGCCATTTTGGGCTGGCCAAACGCAAAGACGCCCTGTCGAAGTTGGCGGACGTAATCCAGAAAAATGAGGCCGCGATCATTACCGCCATGGCCCAGGATTTTGGCAAGCCCGAAACCGAAACTGTCCTGACCGAAATCCTCCCCGTGCTGCAAGAAATCAAACACGCGCGCCGCCATTTGCGGCGCTGGATGCACCCGTCGCGCGTGGGATCAACATTGGCCACGTTCGGCACAACAGGGCGTATCAGGCCCGAGGCGCGGGGGGTCTGTTTGATCATTGCGCCGTGGAACTATCCATTCAGCCTCGCGCTTGGCCCATTGGTTTCCTGTCTGGCGGCGGGGAATTCTGCAATCATCAAGCCATCGGAACTGACGCCCGCAACTTCGGCCCTGATCGCACGATTGATATCAGACACATTCCCAGCTGATCTGGTCACTGTCGTCGAAGGGGCGGTTGAGACATCCAAGGCGTTGCTGGCGCTGCCCTTTGATCACATTTTTTTCACCGGCAGCCCCGCCGTGGGTAAGATCATCATGTCGGCTGCGGCGAAAACACTTGCCTCTGTCACGCTGGAGCTTGGCGGAAAATCCCCCACCATCATCGGGCCGGAGGCAAATTTGAAAAGCGCTGCGGACTGGGTTGTCTTTGGCAAGTTTTCAAATGCGGGACAGACCTGTATCGCGCCAGACCACCTGTTCGTTCATGCCGCCATCAAGGAAGAATTTACATCATTGTTGCGCGCAAGGGTGGCCAAAGCCTATGGCCGCAACAGCCGTCCGGCCGACCTCGCGCAGATCGTAAACACCCATCACGCCGACCGCCTTGGCGGGCTTTTGGCAGATGCTATCGAAAATGGCGCCCGCGTCATCCACGGTGGCAACCGCAAAGAAACCCGGTTTGAGCCAACTTTGATCGAAGCGATCACGCCCGAGATGCGGATCGATCACGAAGAAATCTTTGGTCCGATCCTGCCGATCATCACATATGAAGACCTGGGTGAGGTCATCACGCAGATCAACGCACGGCCCAAGCCCCTGTCGCTGTATATCTTTGACAAAAACCGCAACCGCATCAATCGCATCGTCAGGGAAACCAGCTCTGGCAGTGTCGGGATAAACCTGCTGTTGATCCAGTTCATCCATAACGGGCTGCCCTTTGGCGGTGTGAACAATTCGGGGCTGGGCAATGCCCACGGCCAATATGGATTTCGCGCATTCAGCCACGAGCGCGCGATCATGACCAATCATTTTTCGGTACTGCCGCTGGTCTTTGCACCCTACACAACTGGGGTCAAACGCATCATCACCATTGCAAAAAGAGTTCTGGGGTAATCCATGTATGATTATATCATCGTCGGTGCGGGGTCTGCGGGTTGCGTCTTGGCCAACCGCCTGAGTGCGGATCCAGGCAACCGTGTCTGCCTGATCGAAGCGGGGTCACGGGATCGCAATCCGCTCATCCATGTGCCCCTTGGGCTGGCCTTTCTGGCGCGGGTTAAAAGCTTAAACTGGGGGTACAAAACCGCCCCCGAACCCTGCTTGGGCAATCGAAAACTGTACTGGCCCCGTGGGCGCACGTTGGGCGGATCAAGTTCGATCAACGCGATGATCTATTGTCGCGGCCACCGCGCCGATTACGACGGTTGGGCCAAGGCCGCCGGATCGCAATGGGGCTGGGATCGCGTCCGGGAGCTATTCCTGAGAATGGAGGGCAATACCGCCCTGTCCGACGAACATCATAACACCGATGGGCCACTGTCGGTCAGCGACTTGCGATCCGTGAACCCAATGAGCAAAGCGTTTATTGATGCAGGGCTTCAGTGCCAGGTCCCGCATAATCGCGACTTTAATGGCACCAGCCAAGAAGGCGTGGGAACCTATCAAGTCACCCAGCGGAACGGAAAACGCCACAGTTCGGCCCGCGCTTTTCTTGATCCTGTGAGACACCGCAAGAACCTGACAATCGTGACCCACGCACAGGTCCAACGGGTCTTGTTCAAGAACCGTCACGCTGTTGGAGTAGCCCTGAAAGGGCGAGAAATTATAGTCAACCCGAGTGGCGAGGTCATTCTATCGGGCGGAGCCATAAACTCGCCACAGCTTTTGATGCTTTCAGGTATCGGCCCCGCCCAAGAGCTTTCGCGCCACGGAATTGACGTTGTTTACGACGCACCGGAGGTCGGAGAGAACCTCGCCGATCACCTTGACATCACAGTGATGTCCGCCGCCAAAGGGCGAACGCCGATCGGAGTCGCGCCCAGCTTTCTCCCTCGGGCCCTCACCGCCGCATGGTCATTCCTAACCAAAAACACGGGCGAGCTTACGTCCAATGCCGCCGAGGCGGGTGGGTTTGTCAAATCTGATACAACGCGCGACAGGCCGAACCTTCAGTTCCATTTCATCCCGGCCTACCTGCGCGATCACGGGCGTAAGACGTCTTGGGGTTACGGCGTCACGTTACATGTCTGCGATCTTTTACCCAAGAGCCGGGGTCGGATCACCCTTGCGGGCCCAGACCCACTTACACCCGCGCGAATTGAGGCCAATTACCTCAGCCATCCTGACGACATAAGGGTGATGCTGGACGGCCTGAAGATCGCGCGACGCATTATGACTGCCCCGAGCCTTGCCGCTCAGCTGACGTCAGAGGTGTTGCCGGGAGCAGCCGTAACATCAGACGAAGAGTTGGTTTCTGATATTCGGGCACGCGCGGAAACCATCTATCATCCTGTCGGGACCTGCCGAATGGGACAGGACAACGCCTCGGTTGTGGACCCCCAAACCCGCGTGCGCGGCGTCACGGGACTAAGGGTTGTCGACGCCTCGATCATGCCGTCGATCACCGCCGGAAACACAAATGCCCCCACAATGATGATCGCGGAAAATGTGTCTGATATGATCTTGAGAACGTGAGGCGCCCAGGTTCACAAGGCGGCGTTAAGGATTTAAAGCCCCCCTAAATCTGGCCTTCAAGCGGGGCTGCCCCCTATCCTTTTCCAATGGGCACCACTGTCGGGTCGTCACCCTCGACCTCTTCAAAATCGAAATTATCCAACCGTTTCGCGCGGTTGCCCGCTTTCTCGGCAGAAATCTTGATGTCGGAAATATCCTTGGACGCTTGATGAAAGTGCCGATCCAGGTTCGCCACACGATCCCCCAATCGCCCCACATCTGACGACAAAAGGTGCAATTCTTTGCGGATCGCACCTGCCTGTTCTCGCATCCGCGCGTCTTTCAAAATCGCGCGCATGGTGTGCAAAGTCGCCATGCAGGTGGTCGGGGATACGATCCAAACCCGCGCATCAAACCCTTCGCGCACCAGCTCGGGGAAATTGGCGTGAAGTTCGGCGTACACCGCCTCTGACGGCAAGAACATCAGCGCGCCATCAGCGGTTTCACCTTCCAGGATATACTTCTCAGAAATCGCTTTGATATGGGCGCGAATGGCGGTCTTCATCGCGCGGCTGGCCTCGACCAACGCAATCTTATCCTCGGCCCGGCGTAACCCCTCATATGCTTCCAGCGGGAACTTACTGTCGATCACGATCGGCCCCGGAGGGTTCGGAAGATGGATCAGACAATCCGCCCGTTTGCCGTTCGAAAGGGTCGCTTGCATCGTGTAGCTGTCTTTCGGCAGCGCCTTTGAGACAATGTCGTTCAACTGGATTTCGCCAAACGCGCCGCGCGTTTGCTTGTTCGACAAAATATCCTGCAAGGACAACACGTCGCCGGACAGCCGGGTGATATTGTCCTGCGCTTTGTCGATCACTTTCAGACGCTCTTGCAATTGCGTCAGACTTTCGGTGGTTTTCACCGCAGATCCCTGAAGGCTTTCTTTCATCCGCTCTTGCATCTCGACCATGGACCGTGCGGATTTCATCGCGTTTTCGTGCAGCCGATCGTTCATCTGTTGCTGCACGGCGCCAAGGCGGGCCTCCATTGATTGCAACACTTGCGCCTGCCCTGACGCCTGCGCATCTGACACGGTGCGCAATCCGCCCGCCAGCTGATCCTGGCCGGCCCCAAGCACCTGAACCGCCTGCCCAAGCCCACCTAGCTGACGCGATAGCTCTAAACTCGCCCGCGCCGATTGACCCGCCCGACGAACCGACACAAACAGCAAGAACACAACCAAAACCAACAAGACGGCCGCGCCGATCAACGACATCCCTATCGGGGACGTCAGAGCAATTTCCATTTCACCAAGCTTGATCATGTGCGTCCAAACAATCTTTCGATATCGCTGAGTTTCAGCTCTACATAAGTGGGGCGGCCGTGGTTGCATTGGCCGGAATGAGGCGTAGCCTCCATTTCGCGCAAAAGCGCGTTCATTTCTTCGGCGCGCATCCAGCGGCCGGATCGGATGGATCCGTGGCAGGCCACCCGCGACAGCACAGCCTCGATCTTGGCTTGCACCATATTGCTGTCACCCTGATCGGCCAACTCGTCCAACACATCACGGATCATCGCTGTGGCGTTCACCTCGCCCAAAATCGCGGGGGTTTCACGCACGGCAACGGCGGTGCCGCCAAAGGGTTCAATCACCAACCCAAGCTTGGCCAAAGCGTCAGATGCCTCCAGCAACCGGCCAATGTCACCTGCCGACAATTCGATGATTTCAGGGATCAGCAGCGCCTGCGATGCCACGCCATTTTCCGCCATCTGCGCTTTGAGTTTCTCATAGACCAATCGTTCATGCGCGGCGTGTTGGTCAACAATCACCATGCCGGTTTCGGTCTGCGCAATGATATAATTTTCATGCACCTGCGCACGGGCCGCCCCCAAGGGCAACTGGGTGGGTTGCACGGTTTCCGGCGACATCTCGACGACGTCCCCGGACGGTTCAAACCGTGCCGATGGCATCGTCATCTCCGCAAAACCATGTGTCTCCATGATGTGACTGGGCGCCTGACCGTAATAGGCGCTTCGTATGGCCCCCTGGCCTGGCCGATCCATCTGATATTGGCGCGGAAGACCTGAAGCCGTGGGCAATTCTGGCCGCATCGCACCCAAAGTTGCCCCGGCCACGGTCGATGACGCGCGATGCCCCGCCTCGGCCAAAGCATGGCGCAGCCCCGAGACAATCAACCCCCGTGCCAAACCGGGATCGCGAAAACGCACTTCGGATTTGGCGGGGTGAACGTTGACGTCAACCAATTGCGGATCGCAGGTGATGAACAACGCGGCGGCTGGATGGCGATCCCGGCTGAGAAAGTCAAAATAGGCGGCACGCAAAGCCCCTGTCAGCAATTTGTCTTTCACCGGACGCCCATTCACAAACAAGAACTGTGCCACCGCGGCACCGCGCGAATAGGTCGGCAAAGCGGCATAGCCGGTCAGGCGGAGCCCCTCGCGTGTGGCATCAATCGCCAATGCGTTTTCGGTAAATTCGCGCCCCAGAATTTGCGACAAGCGTCCGTAAAGTGCGTCAAACATGTCGCCGGTTTGCGCATCTGCGCGGAAGGTCACCCGCCCTTCGCCGCCACCGGACACATCCCGCAAGGTAAAGCCGACATGCGGTTCGGCCATCGCCAAACGCTTGATCACATCGCCAATGGCCTGCGCCTCAGCGCGGTCCGTGCGCATGAACTTCAGCCGGGCGGGCGTGGCAAAAAAGAGATCGCGCAGCTCAACCACGGTGCCTTCGGACAGGGCCGCAGGTTTGACCGGGCTCATCGTGCCGCCAGAGACACGAATGGTGGCCGCCTCTGACCCTTCCGCACGGGATGTAATCTCCAACCGCCCAACCGCCCCTAAACTGGGCAGCGCCTCGCCACGAAACCCAAAGGTGTGAATATCCAGAAGGTTAGAGCCGTCAATTTTCGACGTGGCATGACGCGACAGCGCCAAAGCCAGATCACCGGGCGCAATCCCGCAGCCATTATCCGTCACGCGGATCAGTGTTTTGCCCCCATCCGCATAGCTTACATCAATCCGCGTGGCCCCCGCATCAATGGCGTTTTCCACCAGTTCTTTGACCGCAGAAGCAGGGCGTTCCACCACTTCCCCCGCAGCAATACGGTTGATGGCAGCATCGTCCAATTGGCGAATAACAGACTGTTTCAGGCTTATGTGGGGGGTATCATCAGGCATACCACAAAACTTAGCACGCTCTGATCCGATTCGACCATGCTCAAACCAACGACCCAACCGACGATCAGAGTTAATTCGCGACGGCGGGTTCCACCAATCCCACAGGTTGACCAATCACCACAAATGTCAGGGCCTCTGGGTCAAAAATCCGCTTCGCAACACGGTTGGCCTCTTCCAAGGTCACCGCAAGAACTCTGTCATTCCGCGTACTGATATAGTCGATCGGCAGGCCTTCCATCTGCATCCCAACAAGGATCCCAGCAATGGTCGAATTTCCATCGAAGCGCAAAGGGTACGAGCCTGTCAGATAGGTTTGCGCGGCGGACAATTCCTTTTCCGTGATACCATCACGCGCCATTTTTGCCCATTCCTCCCGCACCACCTGTACAGCCTCTGCCATATTGGCATTTTGGCTGGAAAACTGTCCCATGACCCCTTCGGAATGATCCAGTTCGAACAAGAATGCACTGATCCCATAGGTCAGGCCCCGCTTTTCGCGCACCTCTTGCATCAATCGCCCATCGGATCCCAGCCCGCCCATAACCTGACTGACAATATAGGCCGGGAAGAAATCGGGATCCTCGCGGCGCAACCCTTTATGGCCAAATCGTGCGATAGATTGCGGGGTGTCGAAGGGGATGATGGTTTGCACGCCATCCAAGGCAAGCTCGACCCGGTCTGGTAAAGCGCCCCCGGTGGCTGGCAGATCCAACAGCAGTTCATCCAGCAAGGTCGCCAACTCCTCTGCCGTGATGTCGCCAACGGCCCCGATATACATCTGGTCACGTGCAATCGTATCGGCAAAAGCCGCAAGCAGATCGTCGCGGGTCAACGCCTGAACGCTGGCCTCAGTGCCCCCATCATAGCTGCCATATGGATGGTCTCCATAGGCCATCTCATCCCATGCCTCGGACAGGATGTCGCCGGGATCTGCCGCCCGTGATTTCAGGTTGGACAACAGCTGTCCACGCACCCGTTCTATCGCGTCTTCGTCGAACCGAGGTGCAATCAAAGCCGCGCGCAAGAGTGCCGCCGCCTGATCACGGTTTTCGGTGAGGAACTGTGCCGAGATGCTGATGGTATCGCGGCTCGCGCGAAATCCGATCGACGCGGCCATTGCCTCGCGGGCTTCGGAATAAGCGCGCGCATCCATGTCGCCGGCGCCTTCTTCAAGCAAAGAGGTCATCAGCTCGACCGCGCCCCGTTGGCCCGGACGATCAAGGGCTGTACCGCCCCTGAAACTGATTTCAAGCGCAACAAATGGCAGGCTATGCTCCTCGACCAACCACGCTTTATGACCGTTTTGCGAGGTCACATCTTGGATCGCAATCTCTGCCGTGGCCGGCAGGGCGAACAGGAACAGGGCAATCAGGACATGTCGCAACATCACATTTCCTCTCCGTTTTCCGGGACAAGCCAGCCGGTCACAGATTGACGTTTATCCAGCACATTTCTGGCCACGCGCATCACATCCTCGGGAGTGACAGATTGCAAAATCCCCTGCCATCCGTCGATATCCTCAAGCGTCAGACCGGAACTGAGCGCCCGGCCATAGCGATCCGCACGGGAATAGGCATCGTCTTGAGCATAAATCTCGCCCGCCCGAATTTGGAATTTGATCCGTTCAAACTGCTCCGCATCAATGCCCTGTTCAAAGAAACTCGCGATTTGCGCATCTAATGCGGCCTCGGCCTCGCGGAGGGTGACACCCTCAGCCGGAACGACAACAAACCCAAAGCCGCTGTCATCCAAGGCCACGGATGAATAGCTGGCACCAACATAAACCGCGATTTTCTGGTCAAATTGCAACGCGCGCCCAAGCACGGATGTCGCGCCGGACCCGCCCAAAACTTCTGCCAGATAGACCAGTGCCGCCGCATCTTCTTGCGCACCGGAATCACGTTCCGGCGCCAGATAGCTGCGCATCAAATAGGGTTGTGCCACACGAGGATCCGCCATGCGCAGGCGCCGTTCCGCCAATTGCGGCGGCTCTTCCACGCGTTTTCTTGCGGTCAAATCGGGGGTGGGTTTCAGCGGACCGTAGTGGGTTTCGGCCAAGGCCCGCACCTCATCCGGTTGCACATCCCCCGCCACCACAAGCGTTGCATTATTGGGGGCGTAATACCTGCGGTAATAGTCCAGCGCGTCTTGCCGCGAGAGATTGACGACCTCATGGCGCCAGCCAATCACCGGAATTCCGTAAGGGTGATTCAGATAGGACGCTGCGCGAAGTTGTTCGTAGAATAGCGCGCCGGGATCGCTGTCTGTCCGCTGGGCGCGTTCTTCCAAAATCACCTCACGCTCGGTCAGAATATCCTCTTCGCTTAGGCGAAGATTGCGCATCCGGTCCGCTTCCATTTCCATCATCAATCCAAGGCGATCGGCGGCAACACGTTGATAATAGGCGGTATAATCCTGTGCGGTGAAGGCGTTGTCAGAGCCACCATTTTCAGTGACCACCCGCGACAATTGTCCGGCTTCCATCTTCTCTGTCGCTTTGAACAAAAGATGTTCCAGGAAATGCGCAACGCCCGACACGCCCGACTGTTCATCCGCCGCTCCGGCCCGGTACCACAACATTTGCACCACAACCGGTGCGCGGTGGTCTTCGATCACGACGACTTGCAAGCCGTTGTCCAGCTTGAACTCTGTCACCCCATTGGGGCTAGCAAAGGCAGGTAGCGCCCAACAAGCAGCAAGGGCAGCGAGGAATAATCGCATGAGGGTCTCCCGTTATTATGCGACCAAACTAGACACTGTGGCGCAGGCTTCAAGCCTCACCCACGCAAAGTTGAAGGCCAGTTAACGGACCGTTCTCAGTTCACGATTTGCGGCGGGGCCGATGGTGTCCAGACACCAAGGCGGCGCAAGCGTTCCAATTCGTAATGCTGATCCAGATGCATATTCGTATAGGCGCGATAATAGACGTTCACGTTGAACAAACGTTCCAGCAAGCGCCCTTTGTTATCACGGCGCCATTCCAGATCTTCGGCGGCCAATTGGTTGCGAATGGACCCTGAAACGCCAAAGCGCGAGGCATAATTCACCACGCCCGCCTCACCAGAGCGAATGCCGATGCGATCCAGACGGTCGGGACGTCCGCCCAATGCCGCCACCGCATCTTTCATCGGGGTCACATCCGTGCGGTTTGCGCCACCGGGGGTGGGCGCAGGCAATGCCTTATAGCTTTCCGGCTCCTGCAACGGTTTGGTCGGCAGGATGGAAAATTCATCCGGCCCCGATTGCGTTGCCTTAAGGTTCATAAGCTGAGGCTCTTTGTCGCCACAGGCTGACAAGGTCAGCACCATTGCAAACAAGGCCAGAGTTTTTACCGTGATGTCACGCATTAGACGCAAAACCCCCATTTCCTACTGCTTCTTAGCCCATCTGGAAACGCGCGTCACGGGGTCTTGTTCGTATCGGCGAAAAGCACCAGGCCAAACGCCCCCGCAAAGACGAAAATATCCGCGACATTAAAGGAAAACGGGTTGTTTATTCCGCAGCACGACATGTTCAAAAAATCAACAACAGCCCCGTAAATCACGCGATCAATAATATTGCCAAGCGCGCCACCAACCAAAAGACCGGCGCTGATGAGTGCCAATGGCCCCGATTGACTGCGCCGAACCCAGATCACAACCCAAGCTGAAATCACCAACCCCAGCGCAATAAGCACCCAGCGCATAATGTCCGTATCGGACCCAAACAACCCAAAGTTTACACCTCTGTTCCACGCCATCTGAAAATTTAGATAGGGTGGGAACACCTCGACCCAGCCGCGATTGGCCAGGTCGAGGGATTTGAGCACAAAGATCTTGCTGCCCTGATCAAGGGCAAGGGCGAGAACAGCAAAGATCGTGATCAGTTTCATCGGCTGATTAGTGCTTAAAGTGGCGCATGCCGGTGAACACCATGGCAAGGCCGGCTTCATTGGCCGCTTTGATCACTTCGTCATCGCGCATGGACCCACCGGGCTGAATGACGCAAGTGGCGCCCGCAGCGGCCGCTTCCATCAACCCGTCTGGGAAGGGGAAAAACGCATCCGATGCCACGGCGGACCCTTTGGCGAGGCTTGCGTCCAGACCCAGTTCATCGGCCATACGCTGCGCTTTTGACGCGGCGACATTGGCGCTGTCGAGGCGACTCATCTGACCCGCACCAACACCGACGGTGGCGTGATCTTTTACATAAACAATCGCGTTGGATTTCACGTGTTTGGCCACTTTCCAAGCAAACAGAAGATCCTGAAGCTGCTCATCTGTTGGGGCCTTTTCGGTGACAACCTTCAGATCATCCAACCCGATGTACCCAACATCTTTGTCCTGCACCAACATACCGCCGGCGACCTGCTTATAAGACACAATCGGTGCGCGCGTATCAGGCAGCGCGTCTGTCAGCAAAAGGCGAAGGTTCTTCTTGGCCGCAAAAATCTCTTTCGCTTCATCGGACGCACCGGGTGCGATCACAACCTCGGTGAAAATCTCTACAATTTTGGTCGCGGTTGCTGCGTCCAACGGTTTGTTCAGTGCAACGATGCCGCCAAAAGCCGAGGTACGATCACAATCAAACGCCTTTTGATAGGCCTCTTCCAAGGTCGCACCTTTGGCCACGCCACACGGGTTGGCGTGTTTGATAATCGCAACGGCGGCTGTTTCAGCCGGGTCAAATTCTGCCACCAATTCGTAGGCAGCGTCGGTATCGTTGATGTTGTTATAGCTCAGCTCTTTGCCCTGCAACTGGGTCGCGGTGGCCACACCGGGGCGGTTGGACCCATCAGTGTAAAACGCCGCTTTCTGGTGGCTGTTTTCGCCGTAACGCAGGGTTTGTTTGATCTCACCGGCAAAGGCACGACGCTTGGGGGCATCCAGCGACAGCGCATTTGCCATCCAGTTCGACACAGCCGCGTCATAGGCTGCGGTGCGCGCATATGCTTTTTGCGACAGCTTGCGACGGAATTTCGGACAGGTGGCCCCACCATGCTGATCCATGTCCCCCAACAGCTTGTCGTAATCTTCGACATCCACAACCACGTTCACAAAGGAATGGTTCTTGGCCGCCGCACGGATCATCGCCGGGCCGCCAATGTCGATGTTTTCAATACAGGTGTCATAATCAGCACCCTTCGCCACGGTCGCCTCAAACGGATAGAGGTTCACAACCAATAGATCAATCGCGCCAATGCCATGCTCCTCCATCGCGGCCACATGTTCGGCATTGTCACGCAGCGCCAAAAGACCACCGTGCACATTCGGGTGCAGCGTCTTTACGCGGCCATCCATCATCTCTGGAAAGCCCGTCACATCCGCCACATCTTTCACCGAAACGCCCGCGTCCCGCAGCGCTTTGGCAGACCCGCCGGTGGACAGAATTTCGACGCCGCGCGCCTCCAGCTCTTTGCCCAGCTCAAGAAGCCCGGTTTTGTCAGATACGGAAATAAGTGCGCGGCGCACAGGATGAAGGTCGGTGTGATGATCGGTCATGATGGTCTGGCCCCCCTTAGGCCCAGATGTGGCAGGTCACGGCATTTCGCTTGCGTCGCGTTCAAGATCACGCATGACCGAAGGGGTCTCTTGCGCCTTTGCCAACGACCAACGAATGCGCGTCGCATAATCCATTGTGACCGCGCTGAGAACCACCTGTTTCGTCGCACGCGGCTTTAATCGCGTTTTTTCCATGTAAACGCTGTTTTCCAGCGTCATTTCGACCCGCCCTTTGGCCCGGAACACCCAAATTTCGCCAGACCGCAGCGCCATCGACACCGCGGTGCCGCCAAGATCAAGCTGCGCGTCAACTTCGGGGTGCAAATGGAATCGCACCGTAAACGGAATACCCTGAAGCTTGTTTTCGTCCATCACACGGTTGAACCGTTTTTGATTCTCGATGCCCAGCGCAGCAAGCGTCTCTTCGCCGTGAACCTCGCGCCCATCCACGCTCAGATCCAGCCGGCGCATGTGCAGCAGGCCGTGACTGTTCAGATACCCATCGTGGTCCGCAAACAGCCCCGATTTGCCCGGTTCCGTGGTCAGCTCCACCTGAACCTCGCGTGGGGTTTGCTCCAGATAGGCGCGCTGTGATTTTCCGGGCGTGCCCAACCGGGACGAAGACAGCCCCGCCAAGCCCAAAGTGGAATGTGACGGGGTGGCCCGCCCAGCCTTGCGCCATTCTTCGCCGAATTGCGCGCCAGACCCGCAATTCACGATCAATGGGCGGCGACCAGAGGTTAGTTCAAACGCCAGCGTCGATGCATGCGCATTCGCCGAAGCCCGGCCTGTT
>DDMF01000165.1:46189-53037 GCA_002340515.1 Rhodobacteraceae bacterium UBA2553
CCTGTTGGCGGAATGGCCGCATCCACGATCATGCTGGTGCGCCCCGCCGCCAGACGGGCAAATCCCATCGACAGTCCTGATTGCGCCGTACCTTTGATGCCAGAACTCGCCAAAGCGTGATCCAAACGTCCCTCAAGCCCGCGCCCACCCCCATGAAACCGCGCCAATGCCCCATCCGCATGGCGCAGCGCGCGCAGGGTTGGTGCGATGCGTTCGATCGCCGCCAGATGTTCATGTGCGGCCATATCACCGCTTTCTGACAGGGCTTGCGCGGCCCAGTTCAACAGCGTGAACACCTCTAGCAACTCTTCAGGATTTCGGGTCGGAATACCCCCGTCCACGTCAATTTGTTCACGACATTCGCGTGCCAGAGCTTTGACCGCCGGGGCCACATACTGCTCCATGCCGGTCAGACTGAGCCCCGCGTAAATCATCCCGGTCAAAGCCTCGAAACGTGACAATCCGGGGCTGGCGGCTTGCCAGCGTCGCGACAGGAAAATCGTTTGCTGAGCAAGGGATTGAAAAATCCGAGCGCTGTCTTCTCTGGGCATTCCCGCCATTAAGAACAAAGCATGGTTGATCCAGCGGATCAGGCGACGACCGGTTAAATCCGGCGTCCAGCCCGGCCCTTTTCCATTGCCAAAATTGTCAATCCAACCCAGCAGCCACGCCTGCCCGCGCTTGCGCGCCTCAAGGTCACCGAAGCTGGCCAAATCATCCAGCCAGATAAACCCTTGCAGTTCCTGCGCAAATTCCGGACTGGGGGTCGCAATCGACCAGATCGACTGATCCGGTGCATTCACCAAATGGCCCGCAAACAGAAAATTCCCGGCAACCAGCTGCTTACCACGCGCAAAGGCACCAATGGTCCGGGGTTCGGGTTGTGACACAAACCCCGTTGCGGCCCGCGCACGGGTTGCCCGCCAGGCATGCCAGCGATTCGCAAGCCGCGTGCGAAATTCTGATGGGTTGCTTTGCTGCGCCACGGGGGTCTCGCCTCGATCTGCCATTGGCGGCACAGGGCCGCGTTACGCCCCTCTTTCGGGAGCATTGGTCAAATCATACAACCCTAGGACCGAGGTGTCATCTGGCGATTTCACCCCTTGCGAAACGCCGTGATGAAAAAGCCATCCACCCCGCCTTGTTCGGCAAGATAGTTTGGCAAAATCCGCAAACCCTCTGGCCCGATCCAATCGGGATCAACACCCGGAAGGCGCAGCGCCTCAAGGTCCAGGCTGATGTTGTCATGACGCGCCATCGCATCGCGCACCTGTTCTTCGCCTTCATCAATCAGCAAACTACAGGTGCAAAACACCAGCCGACCGCCGGGTTTCAACAGGCCAATCGCGCGGTCGATCATGTATTCCTGCAACTCAAACAGCCCGGGAAAATCACTGCCATCCTTGGCGCGGGGCAAATCTGGATGGCGACGGATGGTGCCGGTGGCCGTACAGGGCGCGTCCAACAAGGTCGCATCATAAGGCCCACCTTCATGCTCCAGCGCGTCGCCGACAAGACAGTCCGCCGTCAGGCCTGTGCGTTCTAGATTTTCGCTGACACGCTTCATCCGAACCTCGGACACATCAAGTGCTGTGACCCTTGCCCCACTTGCGGCCAGTTGCATGGTTTTTCCGCCGGGGGCCGCGCAAAGATCCAAGATCGCCTCACCCACTTGGGGCGCCAAAACCTTTGCCGGAAGGGCCGCTGACGCATCTTGCACCCACCAATCGCCATCGTCGTATCCGGGAAGGGCAGTGACCTGCCCGGGGTCAACCAAACGCACCGAACCGTTGGCAAGCAATGTGCCTTGTACAGCCTCAGCAAGCATTTCGGGATTGGATTTCGCGGTCAGGTCAAGCGGCGCACCCGCGAAATGTGCCGCCTCGATCGCTTCAACCGTGGGCTTACCATAGTCCGCGATCAAGGGTTTGCGCAGCCATTTTGGCAGGCGCGGGATCGGCAGTTTATCCCATTTGTCGACCTCACCAGCGACTTTGCGCAAAATCGCATTCACGAGGCCGGACATGTTTTTGGTGGTGAAATCAGTGCGTGTTGCCTCGACGCAAGAGTTCACAACCCCATGCGCGGCCCCGCCTTCGCACATCTCGGCCACACCAAGGCGCAGGATGTTCAAAACCCGCTCGGGGGGGCGTTTTTGCAAATGTGGCCCAAGCATCCGGTCGGCACGGTCCATGACCCGCAAAGTCAAAAGGGTCAAACGCTGCACCCGCGCCCGCACATCCGGCGACTGGCGCGCCAGCCGTTTGGGAAGCGCCTCTGACAGCAGCCTTTTTTCCACAAGCACATCATCCAGCAGGTCCACAACAATGTGACGCGGATCTATTGCGGTGCTTTTTGCCGGTTTATTCACCTGCGCCATGACAGCTCCTTTGCCTTTCCGATCTTCGCGGCCTATATCATCCTTACCCAAGCGACAAGGATATCAACATGTCCGATGACAAACGAGACCTTCCCTCCGCCGCCAAACGCGCGCTGGCCGAAGCCGAAGAGCGGCGAGAAAAAGCGCGTGTCGAAGGCAAAGCCCTTCCAACAGAACTGGGTGGGCGCGACGGCCCTGAGCCTGTTCGATTTGGCGATTGGGAAAATAAGGGCATCGCGGTCGATTTTTGACCGGATGCCCCGCTTAGTACGTGCAGCCTTACAGGCCCAACACGTCCAACATATCATATTCGCCGGGCTTTTTGCCCTGCCCCCACAGCGCGGCTTTTAATGCGCCGCGGGCAAAAACACTCCGGTCACTGGCCACATGGCGCAAGGTGATCCGTTCGCCGTTGGCCGCAAAAAGCACATCATGCTCGCCAATAATGTCGCCGCCGCGAATGGCATGAAAACCAATGTCACCGCGTTTGCGCGCACCGGTTATACCGTCACGGCCACGGTCTGAGACTTCGGACAAATCAACACCGCGCCCTTCGGCCGCAGCCTCGCCCAGCATCAAAGCGGTGCCTGATGGCGCATCAACCTTGTGATGATGGTGTGATTCGATAATCTCAATGTCGTAATCTTCATCCAAAGCGGCCGCGACCTTCTTGGTCAACTGGGTCAAAAGATTGACACCAAGGCTCATGTTACCAGCCCGCACAATGGTCGCGTGGCGGCCGGCAAGGCTAAGGTTTTTCAGATCCTCTTCTGCCAACCCTGTGGTGCCGATGACATGTACGGCGCGGGCTTGGGCCGCTATTTCCGCCATGGCAACCGTCGCCGCAGGGGCTGTGAAATCGATCACCGCCTGCGCTTTGGCCATAACTTCAAGTGCGTCATCGCTGACCGTGACACCCATCGCCTGGCCGCCCATGCACTCGCCAACATCGCGACCAACCCAATCATGGCCCGTGCGCTCCAGTGCGCCAACCAAACGGGCTTTGTCCGAGGCCATCACCTCATTGATCAACATCTGGCCCATCCGCCCCGATGCGCCCATCACTACGATGCCCGGCAATTCGCTCATGTCAGTCTCCTTTGCTTGCCCGTTTCCTAGCCTGCCTTGACGCAATTGGCAAAGCCCCGCTTGCACAGACCCACATTTCGCCCTATGTGAGCGCCATGGCAAAGAACAGATTCAGTGAAAACAAAGGCCCGTCGCAGCGCCAGCTTCGTGTGGCAGAATTGATCCGCCGCACCTTGTCCGAGGTGTTGATGCGCGGCGAAATACACGATCCAGACTTGGCGCGGATGTCGATCACCGTGGGCGAGGTTCGGGTGACGCCCGATCTGCGGATCGCGACCGTTTTTGTGCTGCCTTTGGGTGGCGAAGGCAAAGACGAAGTTGTGGCCCTGCTTGCGCGCAACAAATATGAAATACGCCGCGCGTTGAACAAAGCCGCACAGCTGAAACATTCGCCGGATCTGCGCTTTATGCTCGACGATACGTTTGATCAGATGGACGCAACACGGAAGCTGTTTGAAAAAGACGAGGTTCGCCGCGATCTTGAAAGAGACGACGAAAGCGATCCAGAATAGGCAGCCCCTCGGCGCAATTGATCCCCACACCCCGGCCCCTTTGGGGCGCCGCAATAGATTTGGAAGACGACATGGCACGCAAACGCAAGGGACGTGACATTCACGGTTGGCTGATTGTGGACAAACCCGCAGGCATTAGCTCTAACGCGGTCGTCAACAAAGTACGATGGGCGATGGACGCGAAAAAGGCGGGTCACGCAGGAACTTTGGACCCAGAGGCCACCGGTGTTTTGGCTGTCGCCTTGGGCGAAGCCACCAAAACCGTGCCCTATGTGACCGACACGCTAAAGGCCTATACATTTACCGTGCGTTTGGGCCAATCGACCAACACCGACGACAGCGAAGGTGAAGTGATTGCCGAAAGCGATCTGCGTCCAACGGATGATGATATCATCGCCGCTCTTGCCCAATTCACCGGGCAAATCATGCAGGTTCCGCCCAAATTTTCCGCGGTGAAAATTGATGGGGAACGCGCCTATAAACTTGCGCGCGATGACGAAGAATTTGAAATCGCCGCCCGCCCGCTTTGGGTTGAAGAGCTAAAGATGTTGGATCGTCCAGATGCGGATCACGTCACGCTGGAAATGATCTGTGGCAAGGGCGGCTATGTGCGCTCAATCGCCCGCGATCTGGGCGAGGCTTTGGGCTGTCTTGGCTATGTACGCGAATTGCGCCGCATTTGGTCCGGCCCCTTTGAGGTCGAAGATGGCGTGACAATGGAACTGGTCGAAAGTCTTGCCAAAACCGGCGAGCTGGACCAGCATCTTTTGCCCTTGGAAGATGGATTATTTGAGCTTCCCGAACTGCGCTGCACCGCCGAAGGGGCCACGCGCCTTCAGCACGGCAACCCCGGTATGGTCTTGAATTCAGACGCAGAATATGGCGATGAAGCCTGGGCATCTTACGATGGCAAAGCCGTTGCGGTTGGCATTTTCCGCTCAGGGGAATTGCACCCAACCCGCGTGTTCAACCAATAAGCCACATCGCTATGCGTCGATGATCAACCGCACCGGGACGCCCGGTGTGGTCACATTTCCGAACTGATAGGCCGCCAGAACTTGGGCCTTTGCAATCTCTGCACTGGCATCATCATCGGCGTGGATCATCGCAATCGGGTCGCCTTTAGTCACCGACATGCCCACGTCCAGCAATCCAGTCAGACCAACGGATGGGTTCACGATATCCTCTGCACGACGGCGCCCGCCACCCAATTCAACCACCGCCAGACCAATGTCGCGTGTCGAAATGGCCGAAACCTTTCCGGTTTCGGGCGCCGGAACGGCCACCATCTGTTTTGCCTTGGGCAAGATCTGATCCAAACGTTCGATCAGATCAGAAGGTCCACCCAGCGCCGTCACCATTTGCGCAAATTTCTCAGTCGCCGCCCCCGAGTCGAGCGCCGTTTGGGCGGCAGCGCAGGCCTTGGTACGATCTGTCTGCAACCCAGCCGTCAGGAGCATCTCACCACAAAGCGCCACTGTGACCTCTTCAAGCCGTGGATCACGATGGGCACCGGTCAGAAACTCAACCGCATTGCGCACCTCGACCGCATTACCCGCAGCACTCGCCAGCGGTTGGTTCATATCGGTGAGCAAGGCGTGGCACGGCAAACCGGCGGCCTGCGCCACACCGGTAATTGAGCGCGCCAGCTTTTCAGCGTCATCAAAGCTGCCCATAAAGGCGCCATTGCCGAATTTCACATCCATCACAAGGGATTGCAGCCCCGCCGACAGTTTTTTTGACAGGATCGACGCGGTGATCAGCGGGATACTTTCCACCGTCGCTGTCACATCCCGAATGCCATAGAACCGTTTATCCGCCGGGGCGAGGTTTGCGGTCTGACCAATGACTGCGCAACCCACATCGGCGACCACTTTCGCAAACAGATCATTGTTCGGCGTAACCGTATAGCCGGGAATGGATTCCATTTTGTCGAGCGTCCCGCCGGTATGCCCCAATCCGCGCCCGGAAATCATCGGGACATAGCCCCCACATGCCGCCACGATGGGGGCAAGCATCAAGCTGACATTGTCCCCGACGCCACCGGTTGAATGTTTATCTACCACCGGCCCAGGAAGATCCGACCAATCGAAAACATCCCCACTGTCGCGCATTGCACATGTCAGATTGGTCGCTTCAGCACGGCTCATCCCTTGGAAAAACACAGCCATCGCAAAGGCAGCAACCTGTCCCTCGCTGGCGCTGTTGTGCGAAATCCCGTCCACCACGGCCATAATTTCTTGCGGCGACAGCTCTGCCCCGTCGCGTTTCTGGCGGATAATCTCTGCGATCAACATGGTGGATCCTTTCTTGAAGCGGCCAGCTTTTACCTTTTGGACAAAAATTGCAAGGACTTGCTTTTCTAAGCCGCATTGGCACACAAACCTGCCATGATCCGGCGAGAATTTCAAAAAGAGGATGCGGCGTCGTTGGCAATCTATTCGGATTGCGAACGCTATCGCTATGTGCTGCGCCGCGTTTGGGACGAGGCAGGCCCAAATGCGCTGTTCATTATGCTGAACCCATCCAAAGCAACAGAACAGCAAAATGATCCAACGGTTGAACGCTGTGAACAGCGGGCACGTCGGCTGGGGTTCGGGGCGTTTGGTGTCGTGAATATCTTCGCTTGGCGCGAGACCCACCCGAAATTGATGCGCTTGGCCGCCGACCCCAATGGACCAGAGAACAACACCCAGCTGCTCAAGGCGTGTAGATGGGCGGATCTGGTGATTTGCGGTTGGGGCACACATGGTGCGCATCTAAACCGCGGGCATGAAGTGGCGGAATTACTGCGCAAGAATGACGTCAAACTCCACCATCTTGGACTGACCAAAGAGGGTCATCCCAGACAGAGGTGGTCGCGGATT
>DDMF01000166.1 GCA_002340515.1 Rhodobacteraceae bacterium UBA2553
GGCTGATCTCGGGCGGGGTCAGTGCCGCCTGTTCGCTGGCGATCGACACGTAATGGCGGAAGAGCACCGGGATGTCGTCTTTGCGTTCGCGAATGGCCGGGATACGCACGCGCAGCACGTCGAGTTTGTAAAAGAGGTCGGGGTTAAAGCGCCCCGCCGCCACCTCGCCCGCAAGGTCGCGGTAGGTGCCGACCACAACCCGCGCACCGCCAGTTTTCTCTAGATATTCCAATAGGGTATATTGCACCGACGCCTCAAGGGCGGCGATTTCATCCAAGAACAATGTGCCACCTTCGGCCCGTTCAAACGCGGCACTCAGCGCCTCAGCCGTCAGACCAGCGGCGGGCAATTTCACAAAAGGACGCATCGCCACGCCGGACAAAAGATGCACCACTTCGGCCACTTTTGCGGTGCCGGACCCCGGTTCGCCACAGATCAAAACTTCGGCTTGGGTCGCGGCCACCGACCTGACCCGCGCGCGCAAATCCTCGGCCTGTGTGCTTTCGCCAAAGAGCAGCCGCGAGGCCGCGTCGCCCTTTTGCGCGTTGCGTTTCAATGCGCGGTTTTCCAGCACCAACCGCCGTGTGGCCAGCGCCCGTTCAATCACCGTCACAAGCGCGGCGGTGTCACAGGGTTTTTCAAGGAAATCAAAGGCCCCCGCGTTCATCCCACGCACGGCCATGGGGATGTCGCCCTCACCCGTCAGCAAGATCACCGGCAGCTCAGCATCCACTTTTTGCGCCTGCGTGAGCAATTGAAACCCGTCTTTGCCCGGCATCCGAATGTCGCTGACCACCACCCCTTCGAATTGGTCCGACAGGTGGTCTTTGGCCTCGATATAGCTGCCGGTCAGGATCGCGTGATAGCCTGCAAGGTCCAGCGTCTGGCCCAAAGCCTCGCGCACCATTGCGTCGTCATCGACCAAAAGCACCTTGCGCGTCTGGGATTGGGTCATGTTGCGGGTTCCTTATGTGTCAACGCGGACCAATATTCCAGCTCGACGGTAAAGACCGCACCCGGTTTTGCGCCCGGCTGGGCATTCACGCCGCGAATATTGCCACCGAAGCTTTGCACCAGACCATAAGAGATCGACAAGCCAAGGCCCATCCCGTCCTCGCCCACTTGTTTGGTGGTGTAGAACGGGTCGAAAATCTTGTCCGTATTGGCGATGCCCGGCCCGGTATCACGCACGGTGACGGTCAATTTCTCACAGGGGAGCAGTTCGATTTCGATGTGCTTTTCATCCTGCCCGGCCATGGCGTCAGCGGCATTATTGATCAGGTTCACAAAAACCTGACCCAAGCGCACTTCGCCGCCAAGGGCATAAATGGCACCGCCCGGGGGCTGCCAATCCAGCGCAACACCATCCGCGCGCAACCGTGCGCCTGTCAGTTCAACCGCGGTGTCGATCACCTGTACCAGATCGACCTTGCCATGGGGTTCGCTTTCGTTGCGGGCAAAGGCGCGCAGGTTTTTGATGATCCGGTCCATCCGGCCCGCAAGTTCGGAAATGCGTGTCAGGTTGGCGCCGGCCTGGTCGGGGGCACCGCGTTTCAGAAACTCGGTACCATTGTCGGCAAAGCTGCGGATCGCCATCAAGGGCTGGTTCAGCTCATGGCTGATGCCCGCCGACATCTGGCCCAAGGCAGACAGCTTGCCCGCCTGCACCAGATCGGACTGCGCCTGTTTCAGATCCGCGTTGGCCTGGGTCAGGGCGGCGGTGCGTTTCACCACGCGGGCCTCAAGTTTGGTGTTGGCGGCGGCCTCAATCTCCAACAGATCCGCCAACGCGCGACGCCGTTGACCAACCACAAAAAACGCGCCTCCAAACAGCAGAAAAATTGACCCGGTGATCACCGCAATCTGTGCGCCTGCCCGCAACGCTGGGCGGCTATCCAGCAGCAACTCCCCTTTCAAACCAACCGCCAAAAGGTCACGTTCCAGATGCAGCGCCTGTGTCGGCAAATATGGCCCGCCATCCAAACTCCACAGCTGATGGCCGCGCCACATGCGCTGCTGAATAGCCATGAAATCATCCGCCATCCGGTCCGCCAGCACCAGTTCAGAGCGGTTCGTGACAAGAACGCGTCCCTTTGCGTCAGAGAAGAACACGACTGCCTCGGATCCCGGCCAATCATCCTCATATTTGCGGATGTCAATTTCGGCCACCACCGCGCCAATCACCCGCCCATCGGGCGCACGCAAGGGGGCGGCAAAGCTGAACAACCGCTTGGTTTCACCCCGTGTGCCCGGGCCGGTTGTGGCCACCTGTCCCAATGCGCCATTTAACGCGCGCACCACCGGAAGCGTGTCTGGGGTCCAGGGCGCGGGCAAGGCCACATTCTGTTCCGACCGGGCCAGTATATGCCCCTCGACATCCACCAACGCAAATTGCCGCGCGCCGGTCATATCGGTCAGGCGAGACAGGAAATTCACCGCATCACTGCGCTCGCCCAACCGGTCATTTACGGTGTAAAGGGCCGCGCGCAGCACCGGATGTTCAGCGGCGACAACCACCAGTTCGCGGTAGCGAAACAGATGGCGTTGCAACCGGTCCGAGGCCAGCGCCAAATCGGTTTCGGCCCGTTCTGCCAAAGGGTCCAGCGCATCACGCCACGCCAGCATGCCCACGCCACCGCTGATCGGCACCGCGATCAACAGGTAAAGCAAAAACCATCGAAACCGAAAAAGTCGCAACATGGGCAGGACCTTAAGACGCCGCACTTGCAAAGGCCAGCGGGTTTGGCGAATGTGCGGGGATGAAAAAACTGACCCAATCGCCCACCGCCTCCGGTTTTGTGCAAGACCCCTATGCGTTTTATGACCATGCGCGGGCCGATGGGGATCTGTTTTTCTGGGAAGACTACAAGATGCCGATGGCGGTCAGCCATGCGGCCGTCAGCACGCTGTTGCGTGATCGCCGCTTTGGGCGAGAACCGGTAGAGCCGCGCAAGTTTCCCGCGCATTTGGCTCCGTTTTATGCGGTTGAGGCGCATTCAATGTTGGAACTTGAAGCCCCACGCCACACACGATTGCGATCATTGGTGCTGCGCGCTTTCACCTCGCGCCGCATTGCCGGGCTGGCCCCCGAGGTTGAGGCGCTGGCCCATGAGCTGGTTGATGGGTTTCCGGCTGCGGGTTCCGAGGTTGAATTTGACCTTTTGCCCGCCTTTGCCACCCGCATTCCGGTGATCATCATCTGCCGAATGCTGGGCGTGCCAGAGGCGATGGCCGATGATTTGCTGGCCTGGTCCAACGCGATGGTGTCGATGTATCAGGCGCGGCGAACCCGCGAGATCGAAGACAACGCCGTGGCGGCCACCGAAGCTTTTGTCGCCTTTATGCGCGGCTATGTGGAAGACCGGCGAGCCGACCCGCGCGACGATCTGATCACCCAGTTGATCCAAGCCGAAGAAGGTGGGGAAAAGCTGTCCACCGACGAGCTGATCACCACCTGTATCCTGCTGTTAAATGCCGGTCATGAGGCTACGGTTCATGCGATGGCCATTGCGGTGAAAACCTTGCTGGATCAAGGCACACCCAAGGCGGCGCTGGCCCCGGATGCCATTGACCAGACCGTTGAGGAAACCCTGCGATTTGATCCGCCGCTGCATATGTTCACCCGCCATGCCTATGAGGATATGGAGCTGTTTGGACATTCCTTTAAGCGCGGGGATGAGGTGGGGCTGTTGCTGGGTGCGGCCAATCGTGACCCCGCCAATTGGGAGCATCCCAACCGCTTTGACCCCACGCGAAAGATCAAACAAAACAGCGCCTTCGGGTCTGGTGTGCATTTCTGTGTCGGTGCGCCTTTGGCCCGGCTGGAGCTGGCGAATGCCTTGCCGATCCTGTTTGATCGGTGCCCCGATTTGCGTCTGAGCCAGCCGCCGGAGTACGGCAATGTCTATCACTTTCACGGACTGACCAAATCGATGGTGACACGCTGACTTTTTGCCTTCGGCGAGGATATTTATAGAAAGAGGAAGAGCGATAGCACACGCCATCTTCTTTTCCTCTTTCTATAAATATCCCAGGGTGAGCGAGCTTGCCTCGCGAGGGGCAGCGCCCCTCCTCTGCCCTCAGAACCGATATCAGATCAGATCGGCAATTCGGTGGAAAACTTCAGCTCTTCCATCGACAACAGTGCGGTCACGTTGAAGATCCTCACCTCTGAAATCAGCGCCTGATAAAACTCATCATAGGCGCGGGCGTTTTTGACACGGACCTTCAGGATATAGTCGATTTCACCGGCAAGCCTGTGGGCTTCCATCACCTCTGGACGTTCTTGCAGGGCCTTTAGAAACTTGCCTTGCCAATCGGCCTCATGTTCGGATGTACGGATGAGCACAAAGAAGCAGGCTTCAAAGCCAAGGCTTTCGGCGTCCAAAATCATGGTGTTTTGCCCCACCACCCCGGCCTCGCGCATTTTGCGAATGCGATTCCACACGGGCGTCTTGGAAGAGCCGACTTTGCGGGCAATCACGTCCAAAGACTGGCCTGCGTCCACCTGAAGCTCGCGCAGAATTTTCTTATCGATCTCATCGAGCCGAACAGACATTTCGATTTTCCTTACATTTCGAACCGGGCGTTCGCATTGGGCAGAGAATTGGAACAAACGTCCTTATTGACCGCAGCTAATCGCAATTTCCTAGGAAAATGTCCTATATACAGACGGAACGCAACTAGAAAGGACCGGCCGATGGCACGCCCCTTCACACCCAAAGTGGTAACCGCAAATGAACTGATCTCCGGCGATGTGATTTATCTCGCTGTGGATGGCAGCTGGGTGCGCGAGTTGTGTATGGCCCTAGTGCTGAGCACCCAGGAGGACGCTGATGCGCGTCTCTTTGAGGCGGAAACCCAGCCGCATATCGCGGTTGGCGCCTATTTGGCCGACGTGAAAGCAGGGGCGACCGGCCCAGAACCCACTCATTTCCGCGAAGCGTTCCGGGCGAAAGGCCCGTCGAACCGCGTGCACGGAAAACAAGAACGCACAGAAGAGGTGCCAGCTCATGTATGATTATGCCGATTTCGACGATCACTTTGTACGCACCCGCACCGCACAATTCCGCAAGCAGGTGGAGCGCCGCATCTCTGGCGCGCTGACCGAAGACGAGTTCAAACCGCTGCGCTTGATGAACGGGGTCTATCTGCAGCTGCACGCCTATATGCTGCGGGTGGCGATCCCCTATGGGTCGGTGAACCCCGATCAGATGCGCCAGTTGGCGTATTTGGCGGATAAATTTGACAAAGGTTACGGCCATTTCACCACCCGTCAGAACATTCAATACAACTGGCCGACCCTGTCGGATATTCCAGACATGCTGGACGCTTTGGCGGATGTGCAGATGCACGCGATCCAAACCTCGGGCAACACCATTCGCAACGTGACGGCGGATCATTTCGCCGGGGCTGCGGCGGATGAGATTGAAGATCCGCGCCCCACGGCTGAGCTGATCCGCCAGTGGTCCACGGACCATCCGGAATTTCAGTTCCTGCCGCGCAAGTTCAAACTGGCCGTGACCGGATCGCCAGAAGATCGTGCCGTGACCAAAGCGCATGATGTGGGCATCCGCATTGTTAAGCGTGACGGCGAAGTGGGCTATCAGATCATCGTGGGCGGTGGTCTGGGGCGCACACCAGTTGTGGGCCAAGTGCTGAATGAGTTTTTGCCACGGGCGGATTTGCTGCCCTATCTCGAAGCGATTGTTGCCGTTTACAACGTGCTGGGTCGTCGCGACAACAAATACAAAGCGCGCATTAAGATCACCACAATGGAAAACGGGATTGAGAAAATCCGCGAGCTGGTGGATGCGAAATTCGCCCAGACCCGCCCGCTGTTTTCCGGTGTGGATCAAGAGCATTTCGCGCGCATTCAGGCCAGCTTTCCGCAGCCGGAGTTCAAATCCGCTGACACGGGCGCTTATGATGCGGCTTATGCCACCGATCCCGGCTTCCGCAGCTTTGCCGACACCAATCTTGATGTGCACCGCGACGATCAGCACGCGATTGTGACGATCTCAATCAAAGCCCATGGGGAAACCCCCGGCGATGCCACGTCCGAGCAAATGCGGGTGATGGCAGATCTGGCCGAAAGCATTGGGTATAGCGATCTGCGCATCAGCCACGAGCAAAACGTGATCCTGCCCCATGTGCATAAATCGGACCTGCCAAAGCTTTATGCGACCCTGCGGGCGCATGGGTTGGCCACGGCAAATGCCGGGCTGATCTCGGATATTATCGCCTGCCCCGGCATGGATTACTGCGCCTTGGCCACGGCCCGTGCGATCCCGGTTGCCCAAAATATTGCCACCCGGTTTGACGAGTTGAAGCTGGAGCATGACATTGGCCCCATCAAGCTGAAAATCTCTGGCTGCATCAATGCTTGCGGGCATCATCACCTGGGCCATATCGGCATTCTGGGCTTGGACCGCGCCGGCGTTGAGAACTATCAGATCACCCTTGGGGGTGACGGTGGGGCGGACACAGTGATCGGCAAACGCACTGGTCCGGGCTTTGCCTATGACCAGATTGTTCCGGCGATTGAACGCATTTTGCTGGCCTATCTTGATCTGCGTGACACCGCCGAGGAAACCTTTCTTGAGGCCTATCGCCGCCTTGGCGATGCGCCGTTCAAAGCCGCTCTTTATCCAGAGGGCGCAGCCGGAGGGAAATCTCATGCCGCTTGAAGCCCCCCTTCCCTCGCTTGAGGAACGTGTCGCGGATCTGAACCGCCGCTACAAACATCACTCGGCCACGCAAGTGATCCGTGACGCTGTGACTGCGCCGGAAATCGGCCCCTTGGCCATGGTCTCCAGCTTTGGCGCCGAAAGCGTTGTGCTGTTGCATTTGGTGGCGCTGGTGGATCGCTCGATCCCGGTGATCTTTCTGGACACGCAGATGCTGTTTCAGGAAACGCTCGATTATCAGGTTGAGGTCTCGAAAAAGCTGGGCCTGACCGACGTGCGGGTCATTCACCCGGACGCCGATCAAGTGTTCAAACGTGACCCGGATAATATCCTGCATCTGGCCGACACCGATGCCTGTTGTGATCTGCGCAAGGTGGAGCCGCTGGCCAACGCGATTGCGCCATTTGATGGCTGGATCACCGGGCGCAAACGCTTTCAGGGCGGCAAGCGCGTGGATCTTGAATTTTTTGAGATTGAGAACGGTCGCATCAAGGTCAACCCATTAGCCCATTGGGCGGCGGACGACGTGAAAGACTACATGATCAACAACCGCCTGCCCCGCCATCCGCTGGTGGGACGTGGCTTCCCGTCAATCGGCTGTGCGCCATGTACCTCTGCGGTAAAACCGGGCGAAGACCCCCGTGCTGGACGCTGGCGCGGGGCAGAGAAATCCGAATGTGGCATTCACTTTGTGGATGGCAAAATGGTGCGTGTAGGAGCAGAGCAATGACTGTGATTGTCGTTGATACCGGCTTTGCGGCCGACACTTGGGACCATGGGTTTGCGGCGCGCGACGAGCGTGCCGCAAATGACACCCGTGGGTTGGATCTGACCTCAGATACCGACCCTGCTGATTTGGGCAACCTGATGTTGGGCGTGGAGGCGATCCGCATTGATTTCCCGTCTTTTGCCGATGGGCGTGGGTTTACGCTTGCGCGGCATTTACGCAACCTTGGCTATCAGGGGCGCCTGCGCGCCGCGGGCCATGTGATTTCGGATCAATACGCGATGGCGCGCCGTTCGGGTTTTGACGAGGTTGAAATCTCGGACGCCTTGGCCGCACGCCAACCGGAAGAGGATTGGGTGTACCGCGCGGATTGGCGTGCCTATGACTATCGGTCGCGGCTTTCCGGGCCTGCTCGGGCCTAGACCCCCCTTCGCTCACCACCTATATAACAACATGAAAGGCCGGGGTTTTCGCCCCGGTATAGCTCATGAATGAAGTGACATCTGTTATGGACGCCCAAACCAAAGTAAAAGCCGTACCCACCCTGCCGGACGCACAGACCGTGACCGAGGTGAAGCATTACACCGACCGCCTGTTCAGCTTTCGCTGTACGCGCCCCGCATCCTTGCGGTTCCGGTCTGGTGAATTTGTGATGATCGGCCTGATGGGCGACCCTGATCCCAAAACCGGCAAGCAAAAACCGCTGTTGCGTGCCTATTCCATTGCCTCGCCCAGCTGGGATGAAGAGATGGAGTTTTACTCGATCAAGGTGCAAGACGGCCCGCTGACGTCGAAGTTGCAGCACATCAAAGTGGGCGACGAGGTGATCCTGCGCCCGAAACCCGTGGGCACATTGGTGCATGACGCGCTGATCCCCGGCAAACGCATCTGGTTCTTTGCCACCGGCACCGGGTTTGCGCCTTTTGCATCCCTTCTGCGTGAACCGCAGACCTATGAAGATTACGACGAGGTGATCATCACCCACACTTGCCGCGAAGTGGGCGAGCTGACTTACGGGCGTGATCTGATTGAGGGTTTGAAACACGACGAGCTTCTGAACGAAGTGATCGGCGAAGGGTTCTGGAAAAAGATCAAATACTACCCAACAACGACCCGCGAAGAGAGCCCAAAGATGGGTCGGATCACCGATTTAATGCGGTCTGGCGAGGCGTTCAAAGATCTGGATGTGGCCCCGCTGAACCCCGATACGGATCGGGCGATGATTTGCGGCAATCTGGCCTTTAACCTTGAGCTGAAAGAGATGTTTGAGGAATACGGGTTGGAAGAAGGTGCCAATTCCAAACCTGCGCAATATGTGGTTGAGAAAGCGTTCTTGGATTAAGGTTGAAAGCATCGCTTTCAACCAACAGGTGACAGGTGTTTTCTGAAGAAAAATGCCGAGAACCGCCAAAGTCGAAAACCACACTTTCAACCTACCAAAGACACGAAACCCCAAAAGGAAGGCCCCGCGCCTTCCTTTTTTGTAGCTGATTATCTGCTCTGAGCCCATAGCAGAGGTGTTGAATTTTGCTGCCCGCGCTCCCTGAGGCTTTAGGTAATGTTGGGCGCCAGATATGCCACGGTTTTTCGTGTTTTTTCTGTATTTTGTGGCAATATTCTTGCAGGCGGGCGCGTATGGCTTGACTTTCATGCTGCCGCGATTGTTCGAAAGCTTTGGAGCAAACGAAAAAGTTGTCGGGGCGATGCTCATAATGACAGCACTCTCCACTTTGGTAACGGTCTATTTTTCAGGGCATTTGTCTGATCTTTTTGGGCGGCTACGCACTTTGAGCGTGGCGTGCATTGCCATTTCGGTATCCCTCTTTCTGTATGGTTTCGTTGATACTGTCGGGGCCGGGTTGGTGATCGCCAGTCTTTTGCTGGGTTTCGGCTGGGGATTGACCTATTCGCTTGGTCCAATTGTTCTGACCCGGCTTGTCCGTGCGGATGAGAGAGTTCGGTTTTTACACTACTTTCAGTATTTGTGATGGCGGGTTTCGGACTCTCCCCCGTGCTCGCTTCGGTTCTTGAGGGGGCGGGTTATTCGTGCGCGGTGCTTTCCACGTCACGGCCACGTTGTGCGTTGTAAGTGCGGTTCTGTTTCTTGTGCTGGACGGGCCGATCAAGGCCCATGCGATCCACCCGCGTGCCGAAGCACCATCGCGGATCACCATTTCAGCGCTGTCCGGTGTTTTGAAATCACGCGCACTTTTACCGATCATCATGGTCAGTCTCGGCGCAAGCATCGTTGCTAGCTTGAACAACTTCCAGACCGTGTTTGCCGGCGCACGCGGCTTGGATTATGTCAATCTCTTTCTAACATATACGATAACCGTGGTGGTCTTCAGATTGGTGCTTGCCCGCTTCATGGGGGGAAAACCCCTATCTCACAATCGCATTTCTTCAATATATCATGGGTTTGAGCATCGTTATCTTTATGTTCAGTGGCGCGAGCCTGCCTCTTTATCTAATCGTCGCTGTCCTTTTCGGCATTGGCTACGGTGTGTCGTACCCGATCCTTGTTGCCATGGCTGCGAATGACGCCAGAGACGACCTGGGTGCGCAGACCCTGCAGGTATTCGCTCTCACCTATTTTGTCGGGATATTCGGATTTCCGCTGATCGCAGGCTGCATTCCGTGCTGCCGGCACGCTCAACGAAACCGATGGTGCGGTGAGAAGCGGGTTCTGACTTGCCGATGTTGAGACTGTCGATCAAGCGTGGGCATTGGTGAAGGCCGATCCGTTCTGGCCCACCGGTTTGCGAGATGCCGTTGAGATCAAGCAATGGGCGCAGGTCTTTGCAGACGGGCAGGCGCTTGACTGACCCGGTCATGCTCGCGGGCTTGACGGGGCTGGAACGGGTATTCTGCGGCAGCATGGCATTTTTGGCGGGCTACGACCGCGGGTTTGCAGGCTTTGGTTTTTCCGCACATGTCCCTAACCAAACCTGATTTCAGGCGCAGTTATCCTACATATCTCGCTCCCGGTGTTCACGGCTTGATATATTGATCTCGGTGGGCGGGCGGCTTCGTCAACGCTGCGGCATACCCAGTTTCTGACTTCCATTGATTTCAACGACTGCGACAATGCACGATCTGTAATTGTCTGAAGGTTTCGTTTGATTTCATTGAAGTGGCTTGGCGCGTGAAGCGATGTGAGCACCGGCAGGGTCCATGACCGGCGCAGCAGGTCCTGATCTTCATCACCCGCAACATTCTGAATTTTGTTGGCGATTGCCGCGACGGTCTTTCCGCGTGGCGTAAGCCGAAACTCGGGGCGCAGGGGGTGACCGTGACCCGGATTTCGTTCCAGCAACCCTATCGCAATCAGATGATCCAGGCTCTGCGCGAAGGCGGTCCTGCTCGCTCCGGTCGCGGCCAGCAAGGGTGCCTGCCGACCGGCCACCCCTTCGTGCAGGTTCGACAATATGGGCAACGCCCAAGCCCTTGATGTGATGTTGACAAATAATGCAATGTCCATAAAGTATAGTTAGTATATTTAGAATCATAAGGGAAGACCATGTCGCTCATTTCATTGGACAACACAATCAACATCGCACTGTCTGTCAAAGACCGGCACGCAAGCGCGGCATGGTACGAAAGCATGCTGGGGTTCGAGACGATCTACCATGCAGACGACGCCGGATGGTCGGAGCTTCAGACAAAGACTGTTGGAGTGACAATTGGTCTGGGTGAGCACACCAAACCGGTTCCCGGAAATTGTGTGCCAGTTTTTGGTATCGCCGATCTGGATGCCGCACGGCAGTTGCTAGAACAGGCCAAAGTCAGATTTGACGGCGAAACCGATGTGGTCGAAGGCATGGTCAAGACAGCGACGTTCTATGACCCTGACGGCAACGCATTGATGCTTGCCCAAGACCTGACCGGGGGGGCGGAATGATGCGCTGGTTGGCCAGAGCCTCCGCTGCATGTCTCCTCACGGCGGGCATGGCCACTGCCGAACCCTTTCAGGAAGTGACAATCGGCGTGCCGGTATCGTCAATCTCCGAAGCGGAAGTATGGTATCTCAACCTGCTCGGCACCGACGTCGAAATTCTGAGACCCTTTCCCGGCGTTGTGGAGTTCAAGGTCGCGCCGGGAGTCTGGTTTCAGATATTTGAGGCGGATGATCAGCAGGCTTCGGAGGCGATCGTTCGTTTCCTCGTCGATGATATGGACACTACTCAACGCCAAAGCGCCCAAGCAGGCATCGCGACAGGTGAAGCAATTCAGATTCCAAATGTGGTCACGTTTTCAGAGTTTGTTGATCCTGATGGAAATGCCCTAGGGTTCTATGATCTGCCATAGGTGACACGATCCCGGGCTCGCAAAGCTGTCTTGGCGAGCCCGGCGCAGCGCCCGTTCATCAGCGTTTTTGGATGAACCTCATCCAAAAACGCTGATGTATTCGCTGACACCAACACCGAACCTGCGCTGAAACGCCCGACGCATGCGCTGCAGGTCACCAAAACCACTGTCAACAGCGACCTGTTTCGAAGGCATGTTCTCGGCCAATAGGCCACGTGCATGATCTACCCGCACCCTTTCAACGAACTGAGCAGGTGCTTCCTTCAGGCTTCGCTTGAAATGGCGCGATAAGGTGCGCGCATTCATTCCAGCAGTATCTGCCATGGACTCCAGCGTCCAATCGAGATGCGGCTGGGTGACGATCTGTTCGATCAATTTCGTCAGATTGTCGTCACGGGTGAACTGCCCCGCGAGGTGAATGGCATATTGGCTTTGACCGCCGGTACGACGCAGTTGAACGACCAGTTCACGCGCAACCGCAAGCGCCGACGCCGCGCCGCAATCGCGGCGAATAATGTCGAGAGCCAGATCAATCCCGGTCGTGACGCCGGCTGATGTGAATAGCCTGCCATCCGAAATGCAGATGCGGTCAAGGTCCCAAAGCACCTTGCCGTACTTCTGTGTGTCCAGTGATCGCGACCAATGGGTCGTGGCTGCATGGCCGTCCAGAACGCCCGCCGCGGCCAGTACCAATGCTCCGGAACAGACAGAAATCAGGCGCGTTTTGCCTTCGGACTGCGCGCGTTGTTGGATGACTGTCCTTACGGCTTGGATCTTGATCAATTCATCAACACCCTGCCCACCAGGTATCAGCAGGTCGGCATTCGTTGAGCTGGTGTCCAGCGCCCCATCCGCAACCAGCGTCATTCCGCAACAAGTCTGCACAGGGCTTCCATCCAGAGAAACGTAACTCATGCGGTACTTTCGCCGCCCGTTAAGCCGTGCCGTTTTGAAGGCCTGAACCGGTCCAGAGACATCCAGCATGTTCACGCCGTCAAACAGCAAGACGTCGATTGTACGAGATGTAATAGATGTGTCCATTTTTGACGCTCATTTGACATTTTAGACAAACCACATCGGCGCTAAAAGACAAGATGTCAATCATTTTGCCTGGAAACCCCGAATGTCAGTCGCCTCACTTGCCCGAAACCGAAACCTGATCAGCCTGCTCTTCGCGGATGCCATTTTGGCCTCATCAATGCCGATTCTGATCATTCTGGGCGGGCTTGCAGGGCTGATGCTTGCGCCGACGATGGCCCTCGCGACGTTTCCGGCATCGCTCCAAACTCTGGCCTGGCTTTTTGCCGCGGCGCCTTTTTCGTTGTTGATGGGAAAACTTGGCCGCAGAGCGGGCTTCATCATAGGGGCAGTGCTGACAATTGTCGGGGCCTTGGTTGGCACATGGGCGCTGATGTCAGGCAGCTTCTTCTTGCTGTGCGCGGCACATCTGGTTCTGGGGGCCGGCCTGACGTCGCATCAATATTTCCGCTTTGCCGCCGCCGAGGTCGTCACCAAGGAATGGCGACCGGTCGCAATATCTTTGGTCCTGACGTCCGGGCTGATCGCAGCATTTGGTGGCCCCCAGATATTCATCATGACCAAAGACATTTTGGTACCTGTTCCGCTTGCAGGGGGCTACGCTGCGATTGCAGGGATTTCTCTCGTCGGAATTGTACCCTTGCTTGCGCTGCGTATTCCGACCTCACCAACTCCGGTGCGCACGCCAGCAACTTCGAGATTTGCCTCGCTTGCGGTGTTGCGGCGCAGTTCTGTTCGCACAGCCGTGCTTATCGGTGCGATTTCTCAGGGGGTGATGATGTTCATGATGGTCCCCACCACGCTTGCCATGATCGGCTGCGGCTTTTCCGAGGGCGTGGCGGGCGATGTTATCCGCTGGCACGTGGTCGCGATGTTTGCGCCCAGTTTTTTCACCGGGTTCCTGATCAAACGTTTTGGCGCGACACCGGTTGTGACAGCTGGTTTGGCTTTGCTTGCACTGGCCGCGATATCGGGCGCAAGCGGGCTGTCGGCTGGCAACTTTTATGGTGCTTTGGCGTTACTCGGGGCTGGGTGGAATTTCAGCTATATCGGCGCGACGGACATGCTGGCCGAGGCCGTGTCGGACGACGAAAAATCGGTCGTCCAAGGGGTCAACGACACACTGATCGCGTTGGTCTCGACGATCTGCGCCTTCGCATCCGGTGCCGTGATCGCGGGGCTGGGTTGGATCATCCTTTCTGCAATTACGCTGGTGTTCGTCGCGCTTTCCTTTGCTGTCCTGGTTCTGGACAGACGCGCAACAGCCCTTCCCTCCGCAAACTCGAACCAAGGATAAAGCGATGTTACTTCTCAGACCCAACTGTGAATGGTGTGATCGTGATCTGCCGCCGGATTCGCCGGATGCCCGGATCTGCACCTATGAATGCACATATTGTGCGGAATGCGCCGAAACCGTCTTGCACAACGTTTGCGCGACCTGCGGCGGTGGGTTCGTTCCAAGACCAATTCGTCCAAAGCATGCCTATCGCGACAACCTGAAGCTTGGCCTAAAGAACGACCCCGCCACGACAGAACGCAAGCATACAAGATGGACCCGCGCAGAAGTTGACAGCCAGGTCGCTCGGTTGCGTAACATTCCACCGTGTGATCGCTGATGCGCGCGTCATTAAAAATTTGAACCGTTTTCAGTTCCGCAAGACGCAAAGCTGCATACGTTTCGCTTCCCGCCCACCCTTAAGGAACCACTAGATGTCGACCATAGAAATCCGCAGGATGAAAGAAGCAGACAGGCCCGGATGGCTGATTCTTTGGCAGCAATACAACGCGTTCTATGAAAGGGAAGTGGCGGGCAGAACAACAGAACGGCTCTGGAATACTCTTGTAAGTGGGGCCGGAGAACCCTTTGGCTATATCGCCACGAAGGACGGGGCGCTTGTTGGTTTCACCCACTACTTTTTCCTTCCCTCCACCTCCGATTGGGGCCCGCGTTGCTACATGCAGGACCTGTTCGTGGGCGCATCGGTGAGAGGCGACGGAATCGGTGGCGCGCTCATTCAAGCTGTCTATGACGATGCGGACAAGAACGATGTCGCGCAGACCTATTGGTTGACTGCCAGCATCAACGCAACGGCGCGAAAACTCTATGATCACGTGGCGAGCATCACGCCATTCGTCAAATACACGCGATAGCTCATGTCCTGCATACCCTTCGGGACTGCCCGACCCAGTTTCCCCTCTTTCGAA
The DNA here is from genome assembly GCA_002340515.1 of Rhodobacteraceae bacterium UBA2553. Taxonomy (GTDB): domain Bacteria; phylum Pseudomonadota; class Alphaproteobacteria; order Rhodobacterales; family Rhodobacteraceae; genus Aliiroseovarius. Next base: position 14,968 of record DDMF01000166.1, read on the forward strand.
GCAAGAAATTTCGCATGAAAAAACTCATCCCAATCACCAAGGCAATCGCTTTCTTAGCACTGTTGGGCATTTCGTTCTGGGGCATCAGATATGCAACCGCGCCTGCATATGGCGGCAACGCCGGGATCGCGTATGGTAAAGCCTATGCGCCAGTACGCCAAACCAGTCTGGATTTTCACATCTGGTATCCGGCCACACCCGGTGGTCGCAGTGTCACGGTTGGCGGCAACGGTGTTTTCTATGGAACGCCTGCCGGGCGCAACGCACCACATCAGGCGGGAAAGTTCCCCGCAGTCTTGATTTCACACGGATCCGGCGGGAATGCCGGGCAGTTTGGCTGGATCGCGTCTCGGCTGGCCGCTGCCGGGTTTGTCGTGCTTTTGCCCAATCACCCCGGTACGACAACCGGCAATGCATCCGCCGAGCGCGCGGTGCGTGTTTGGGAACGTCCTGCCGACATCACCGCCGTGATCGACGAGATTACAGAAAGCCCAGATACTTACCCCTTCATCGACACCAGTCGAATTGCAACATTGGGTTTCTCTGCAGGCGGTTATACCGCCATGGCGGTTTCTGGCGCCCGGGTTGATGCCGATGCCCTGCAGCAATTTTGCGATTACGGCGATCACGGGATGTCAGACTGCGCATTTCTCGCGCAGGCGGGAATTGATCTGCACCAGATTGATCTGTCACCTGCCGCCATGGACCATCGCGATGCCCGTATCCGCGCGGCTGTCATTATCGACCCTGGCATTGTCGAGACCCTGACCGAAGACAGCCTGCGCACAATAGGTATCCCGATGCTGATCATCAACCTGGGGGCCGAAGATCTTGTTCCAACCGGCGTATATGCACGCCGGGTTGCAGAACATATCCCAACCGCAGAGTATCGGATCATTCCTGACGCGACCCACTTTAGCTTTCTGGCCGAATGCAAGGCAAAAGGGGCCGCAATCCTCGCCCGCGAGGGAGAGCCCGACCCGCTTTGCGATGACGCGGGCGGGCGGCCACGCAGTGAAATCCACGCCGAACTGCAAGAGGTGATTGTGGGCTACCTTCACGGTGTCTTCGAGCAAAGAAACCACTAATTACATTCCCGGCTCTGGTCGGCTGGGGTCACCAGCTATTTCCAAGTATCGTGAACTGGAACTCTCAAACTTAAGGAGCGTAACCAATGCAAGGTAGCTGTCTATGCGGAGAAATAAACTATCGGATATCTGGGCAGGCCAGATCCATTGTTGCTTGCCACTGCACACAATGCAGAAAGACGTCAGGGCACTATGTGGCCGCAACGCAAGTCAAAAAAGAGCAGTTGGAAATTACTGGTTCAGAGAACCTGAAATGGTATCGTTCCTCTGCCGCTGCAAAACGGGCGTTTTGCAGTAACTGCGGCAGTCAGCTTTTTTGGGCCCAACTCGCCAGTCCCGACATCTCAGTAATGGCTGGAACTTTGGACGGCCTAACTGGGCTAGTGATGGATCGTCAAATTTGCATCGAGAGTAAAGGTGACTATTACGCATTGCCGAATGTAGCGGATGTAGATCAATCTACACTTTGAAATTGCATCAGTTGTCATCTTTGCTTCACTGAAGACCTGTGCCCTTTCACTGGAAAGATCAGACATGGCCGCATAACTAAGACAAATCAGCCTCCGGCAAACTCGGCGCGGTTCACAAGACGAATTGCGTCATGCCTGCACCTAACTGGTCAGTGGGTCGCTCTTGAAACCCAAAGTGCTGGTAGAATGCCTCCTTACCCTTCGCAGACATTAAACCAATCGTCGCACCGGTCGCAGCGCGCGCCAATGACTCCTCCAGGAGCTTTGAAACGATTTGCCTCCCGATTGAATGGTTCTGATGGGTCGGCAGCACGATGATATCTTGGAGGTAGAAATACAGCACCCCATCCCCAACGACGCGCCCCATGCCAATGAGACGGTCCCCTTCAAAAACCGTCAGATCAATAACACTTCGCTTCAAGGCTACTGTCGCTGTGTCAAGGCTTATCTCGCCCCACCCGCAGTCAGAACGCAGCTTTACGAAAGCCTCCGGTTTTGGCGGGACAAACTGATATGAAATCCGATTATTTGGCAAAGCTATACCTTCTGCTGTAAGGGTTTTCTGCACTTTGTCGCACTATGCGGACATTGGCACAAGCGAAGCGAAAGCTGGGTTTGTTTAAGGTTTTTCG
>DDMF01000145.1:0-3115 GCA_002340515.1 Rhodobacteraceae bacterium UBA2553
AAATCTAGGACCACCTCTGATTTCCCGTTTTTCGGTAGATCTCAGCAGCCTTCGTGCGGCGCATCGAATGAGTGCCATATCCGCTTGGCTCTAAACCAATTGCTGTGACCCAGTCTCGTACTAATCGCCCGTATTGGCGCGTTGAGATGTGCGGACGGTCATGTAACCGGCTTGGAAACATGAAGCCACAGCCGATCATTTCAGGCATGAATACCCAATTCTCTATGGATTCACGGGTGTTTTCCGTGAGTTCAAACTGAACAGGCCGATTTGTCTTGCTCTGAATTACTGATGCCCGCTCTCGAACCCGGTCAGCAGTGACAAGATCAGTCACTTTGAGCCGCACCAGGTCGCAGCCACGCAATTTACTATCGATTGCCACGTTGAACAGCGCGACATCGCGCAGGTTGCCAGTGATTTCGAGACGGGTTCGAATTGCCCAAACTTGTTTCGGTAACAACGGACGTTTCTGACCGATGATACGACCTTTGTTCCATGTTTTGCGCTTTGGGGTGACGGCGGGAAGTTGGACTCTTGGCATGATTTGCCCTCCATTCCGCCCTCCGAACCCATACATCAGCACTGTGCCGACGTTGAACCCTAACACTTTCTGCAATGGCCGCTTCGGATTTCGAAGGCAATTGAGCAATGCTGCGTAGGCATCAGGCCGCTCCGAGCCCTTTGACCGATGCTGCGAAGCGAACCAATGACTGCTCTATGCATTCTCTCACACTCGACTGGAAACATGATTTTCAAAGCGCCTTCGCGAGTAGAATTCCGGCCGAGAGTGTTGCCAACCCAAGCGCCCACGGACGTATTGCACCTCGCTCAAAGCGGGCGGACAATGGACGCGCCGCGATAAGAGTCAGTGGAACAAATGGCGCAAGAGATGCCGCGAATGCGAGTTGCGGAGCACGGATCAAGCCTGCAACAGCGAGCGCGCCGATGGAAAGAGCCATGCCGAAGCCGAAGAAGGCGTTCTGGGTCGCAGCCGACCTTCGCGTCTCGACGGTGGAGTAGAGAATTGCCATCGGCGGGGCACCGATCCCCGTCAGGGTGCCCATGACCCCGCCAGTCAAACCTGCCCCGAATAGGGTCGCTGGCGTGATCGCTACTGACAGCCCGGCCACACTGAGGGCGACGGCAAACAGGACAATGACAGCGACGATGACTGGAAGTAGATCGGTTCCAACGACTGCACTCGCAACCAAAGCTGCCAAGATCGCGCCGACGAGGCGACCGGCGAGACCGGGAGGCAAATCGGAACGGACGACCGCATCGCGCGCGCCGAGCAAGGAGCCGATACCGATCAAAAAGCCAAGCAGTAAGATCGTCCCCGGCACCCATTCAGGGGCCATGATTGTCATGGTCGGCGCGGCGATCATTCCGAACCCCGCGCCAGAGAGCTTCTGGATAACTGTCCCGCAGATAACGGCTACGGCGCAAACGAGCCATGGGATGAAAGCTGGAAGAAATTCCGTCAGGACATCTGGCATTGAGGAGTAATTCACTGTTTCAGGAAGCATGATTTGCGTTGCGGAAGGCTAGCGCGGAGCGCCACTTCCACAACATGACAATTATTGCCGTGGCCGCAACCTGAACCGCGCCGAAGGCGATCATCGCAAATAAAAGCCCGAGCATATCGGCTAAAGCCCCGCTGGCGATCACAGGAAGCGAAAACCCAAAATACGCATAGACGAACAGACCCGCTGTCGCCCGCGCACGGTCGTCCGGCGCACGCAAGGAAACTTCTGCCAGTGAGGCGAGATAGGTGAAGCCGTAGCTTGCCGCGCTGGTGATGCAGGTGCCAATGAGAACCAGGGTCAGAACTTTTAGCCAGACACCAATCAGAAGGACGAGAAAGCCGAGCGGGATCAGGACAAATCCGAGGGCGAGCGCCCGCTCGTTGGTCATGCGACGGGCAATCGGCTGACAGAGAAAACCCACGAAGATCGCCAGAAAGATGACAAGACCCGTCCATCCCCCGAGGTCGTTCGCTGCAAGTTCCAGCGGAACAACAGCGATGGTCATGCCGGTTGTGGACCAGGCCAGCGCCATTGCCGCCCCGAACACCCAAGTGCCAGCAGGGAAGACCGGGAGACGCAGAAGCGATACCGGCTTGGGTTTGTCGATGCGCGGCAGTCCAAAGGCAATCAAGGCAAGGACCGGAGCCGCCACGAACAGAGCAATATAACTCGCGGGTAGGAGCGTCGGCCCCTGCACACCGAGGCTGATACCAGTCGCTAGAGCGCCGCCGCCAAAGCCGAGCGACGTGGCGGAGGTGACAATGAGAGCCGCGTTCTTTGCGCGGCACGTCCCGAGAATTTCCGTCATGTAAGCTGTTCCGGCGGTCGTCGCGAGACCTGTGCCGATCCCGAGCAGGAAGCGTGCGATCACAAGACTTGTCCAGCTTGGAACCTGCACAAGGAGTGCCGTTGCAACGGCCCCGAGGATCAACGCAAGGGCAATCGGAACCCGTCGCCCGATCCGGTCCGACAGCCCACCAAGCAGCAACAGCGTTGGCATGAGACCTCCTGCATAGGCCGCGAAGGCGACCGTCACTGCCGTCGCCCCGACATCACTTTCGGCTGCATAGGCATCGTAGAGCGGAGCCTGAAGGTTCACGGCGAAGGTGACTGTAAACAGACCAAGGGCAAGTAGCGAAACGGGGATGATTTTCGACATGGGGCGGACCTCGGAGATTGACTTAAGATCGGAATGCCATGAGACACAGAACATGACAATCTTTCTATTGTACTAGATACAGTGAGATTATGAAGAAAGCCCGATACATACGCTTGGCCGATACGCTTTCGACCGCGATCCACGAGGGCAAGCTGGCTCCAGGCACCAAGCTACCCACGCATCGCGCTTTTGCGGAGCAGTTCAATGTGGCCCTCGCCACAGCAACGCGCGCCTACGGAGAGCTTGAACGCAGGGGCATGATTGTCGGTGAGGCCGGTCGCGGCACGTATGTGCGCGACCTTGGCTTGCCAATGACGCTTGGTGTCCGGCAGACTGCCAGCGATGGCCTCATCGATCTGGTATTCAACATGCCGGGTGACGCGGCCGATGCCGATATGTTGCGCGCGGGACTCCGGCGGCTTGCGGCGGC
>DDMF01000145.1:3208-4214 GCA_002340515.1 Rhodobacteraceae bacterium UBA2553
CCAGCCCCACGGCGGGCGGACGCACGAACGCCGTATTATCGCCGAAAGCCTCATATCAACGCTTGGTCCCATTGACCCCGAATGCCTGTTGGTCACGTCCGGTGGCCAGCATGGGCTGGCGATCACCGCCCTCGGGCTTCTCCAACGTGGTGACGCAATTGCAGTCGACACCTTGACCTATCCCGGCTTCAAATCGGTCGCGGCGTTGCAAGGTCTCGAACTCGTTCCGGTCGAAGGTCGGAGCGGCATGATGAACCCGGATGATCTTGAAAGACACTGCGTCGAACGGAAGTTGCGTGCAGTCTACTTGATGCCGACTGTCCATAACCCCTTGGGTGCAGTCATGGACGAAGCGACACGCCTGCGGCTGATCAAGGTCGCGCGCAAGCATGACCTTCTGGTTATCGAAGACGCTGCCTATGCCTTTCTGGAGCCAGACCCGCCGACAAGCCTCATCGCCCTTGCGCCTGAGCGAACAGTTTATGTGGGGGGCTTTTCCAAGAGCCTCGCGACAGGGTTGCGTCTGGGCTACGTGATCGCCCCCGCGACACAAATCGACAGATTGCTTGAGGCAATCCGGGCAACAACTTGGAACGCTCCGGCGTTGATTTCCGGTCTGGTGACGGGTTGGGTGGAAGATGGCACGCTGGTCAGCTCGGAAGAAAACCGAAGACGGGACGGTGCAGAGCGCCAGCAGCTCTGCCGAACCGCTCTGGATGGATCGTCGATCCTGTCACATCGCAACGCAGGTTTTGCCTGGTTGCCGCTTGAAAAAGGTGTTCGGGCCGAGCCTATCGTCACACGCCTGAAAGAACACGGCATCTCGGCATCCGGCGCAGAGCCTTTTGCAACGACTGTTGCAGTGCCACAGGCACTTCGGCTTGCTTTTGGTGGCGTACCGAAGGATGAGTTGAAGGAGGTTTTTCAGATAGTCCGAGAAGCCGTTGAGGTCGCTTCGTCGTCGTAAGGACACTTCGAAAGCTGACGTTTGTTTAAGGTTTTTCGA
>DDMF01000017.1:0-7508 GCA_002340515.1 Rhodobacteraceae bacterium UBA2553
TGGGGGTCTCGACGCTGGAAGCACAAGCCATTGGCGTGCCACGCCCGGTCTGGTCATTGGTGGATGCCCGGCGCGATCATGTTTATGCGCAGGAGCTTGGTGGCTCTGACGTCCCTGCCCTGTTAACCCCGGAAGAGGTCGCCGCGCTAACCGGCAATCGGATCGGCCCGAATATTGCCCCGGACACGCCGCAAATTGCCGAGGCCATTGCCAAACTGGCCGCCGCCCGCTTGGCCGAGAAGACAAACATCCCCCGCCCTGCCCCGCTTTATATCCGCGCCGCAGACGCCGCCCCACCGCGCGACCCCGCGCCGGTTATATTGGATTGACCCATGCCCGATCCGGTGCCTCATTCCCCTCAATCCTCGCAAAGTGATCCCGCAACGCTGTCCAAAGTGCACCGCACCGCGTTCAGCGCATCGCGGGGGTGGAGCGTGGATGAATTTGCCGCCCTTCTGGCCTCGCGCCACATCTTTGCGGTTGAGATTGCCGGGGGCTTTGCCTTGGGACGGGTGGTTGTGGATGAAAGCGAGCTTTTGACCATCGCAGTGACGCCAGAATGGCAGGGTCAAGGCATCGGCCGCGCGCTGTTGGCGGAGTTTGAACAGGTCAGCCAGAGCCGTGGGGCGACACGCGGTTTTTTGGACGTCGCCGCCGATAATATGTCAGCGCTATCACTATATGCGCGCGCAAACTGGACCGAATCCGGTCGACGGGTTGGGTATTATACCCGCTCGGATGGGTCAAAGCAGGACGCCATCCTGATGGAAAAACACTTTCCCCTAGGTTAAGTCCCCAGAAAAATAAGGCATATTAGAACGCGGTGGATAACAAAAGATTGACCCGCCCCTTGCCCTCTGCACAAAATCCCCGATGATCCTTTTCAGCGATCTGCTCGCATTAAAATGGGAATCACACCAAATGGTCAAATTTTGACCCCGTGTGCCCCAGAAAACGAAAACGGGAGAAACACATGACCCTGATGAAGACATTCCTTGGTGCCGCTGCTGCGGTTGCCGTGACCGCTGGGGCCGCTTTGGCCGATCCGGCCATCATCTTCGACCTGGGCGGTAAATTCGACAAGTCTTTTAACGAAGCAGCTTTCCGCGGCGCACAGCGTTGGGCCGATGAGACCGGTGGCAAGTTCCTTGAAATCGAATTGCAATCCGAAGCACAGCGTGAACAGGCCCTGCGCCGGTTTGCCGAAGCGGGCGCAAACCCGATTGTGACCACCGGTTTTGCCATGTCGACACCGCTGAGCGAAGTGGCCCCGGATTACCCTGACACGAAATTCGTGACCATTGACGGTTGGGTCGAGGCCCCCAACGTGCATGTGGTTGGCTTTTCCGAGCATGAAGGCTCGTATCTGGTGGGTCTTCTGGCCGCCAAAGCGTCAAAAACCGGCACCGTTGGGTTCATCGGTGGCATGGACGTGCCGCTTATCCGCAAATTCGCCTGTGGCTATGCCCAGGGTGTGAAAGCCGGCAATCCTGACGCGACCATCATCGCCAATATGACCGGCACCACGCCGTCGGCCTGGAATGACCCGGTCCGTGGTGGCGAGCTGACCAAAGCGCAGATCGCCCAAGGCGCTGACGTTGTGTATGCAGCGGCTGGTGGCACCGGCATTGGTGTGCTTCAGGCCGCAGCAGACGCCGACGGTGTTCTGTCGATCGGTGTGGACAGCAACCAAAACCATCTGTTCCCCGGCAAGGTTCTGACCTCGATGCTGAAACGCGTTGACGTGGCGGTTTACAATATCATGACCGCCGGTGCGGATCTTGAAGTTGGCTTTGAGGCGCTGGACCTGTCGCAAGACGGCGTTGGCTATGCTTTGGATGACAACAACGCGTCGCTGATCAGCGAAGACATGAAAATGGCTGCGGAAGACGCAAAAGCCAAGATCATCGCGGGTGACATCAAAGTGCATGATTACTCAAGCGACGACACTTGCCCGGTTCTTGATTTCTGATCATGGCCGGTCCGCAAAACGCAAAGGGGCAGCAGGCGACTGCTGCTCCCTCCAGTGCCCCGACCACAGCACCCGCCATTGAATTGCGCGGGATTTCCAAGGCTTTTGGGCCGGTGCAGGCGAACAAAGACATCTCGATTTCTGTGCAACCCGGTACGATCCATGGGATCATCGGGGAAAATGGCGCGGGCAAATCGACGCTGATGTCGATCCTCTACGGCTTTTACAAAGCGGATGAGGGCGAGATTTACATCCACGGGCGCGAGACGCAGATCCCTGACAGTCAGGCCGCAATCAGCGCCGGCATCGGGATGGTATTCCAGCACTTTAAGCTGGTCGAAAACTTCTCGGTTCTGGAAAATGTGATCCTTGGGGTCGAAGATGGCGCGCTGTTGCGCCCCTCGCTTGCCAAGGCCCGCAAAGAGCTGAAGGCGCTGGCGGAAGAATATGAGTTGCGCGTGGACCCGGATGCCCTGATCGAAGATCTGGGTGTGGGCATGCAGCAACGTGTAGAGATCCTTAAGGCGCTGTATCGCCGGGCGGATATTTTGATTTTGGACGAGCCGACCGGGGTGTTGACGCCCGCGGAAGCCGACCACCTGTTTCGCATCCTCGAAGGGCTGCGCGCGCAGGGCAAAACGATCATCCTGATCACGCATAAGCTGCGTGAAATCATGGAGATCACCGACACGGTTTCGGTGATGCGGCGCGGACAAATGACCGCCACCGTCAAGACCAAAGACACCAACCCGGAACACCTCGCAGAGCTGATGGTCGGGCGTAAGGTCCTGTTGCAAGTGAATAAAGCCCCCGTACAACCAGGCGAGAATGTGCTGGAGGTGGCCAATCTTCGGGTGACGGATGATCAGGGTGTCGAGCGGCTGAAGGGCATCGATCTGACCATTCGCGCAGGTGAAATCCTTGGCATCGCCGGTGTGTCCGGCAATGGTCAGACCGAGCTGATGGAAGTGCTGGGCGGTTATGCACGTGCCACCGGGTCGATCCGTGTAAATGGCCAAGAGCTTGACCTGACCGGCGAGTATTCCGACGCGCGATCCCGTCGCAAACGCGGCATCGCCCATGTACCAGAAGATCGCCAATCACGCGGATTGATCATGGAATTCCCCGCGTGGCAAAACATCGCCTTTGGCTATCACCATGAGGATGAGTTCCAGAAGAACGCCCTGTTGATGGACAACGCGGCAATGTTGGAAATCGCGCAGGACAAGATGGATCGCTTTGACGTGCGCCCCCCAAATCCTCAGCTCGCCGCCAAGTCATTTTCCGGCGGCAACCAGCAGAAAATCATCGTGGCGCGCGAGATTGAGCGCAACCCGGATTTGTTGATTGTCGGCCAGCCCACGCGCGGTGTCGACATTGGTGCCATTGAGTTCATTCACCAGCAAATTGTCGCCCTGCGCGATCAGGGCAAGGCGATCCTGCTGGTCTCGGTGGAGCTGGAAGAAATCTTCTCGCTCTCAGACCGGATTGCGGTGATGTTTGACGGCAAAATCATGGGCGAACGCCTGCCCAATGAAACGGACGAAAAAGAGCTGGGCTTGCTGATGGCAGGTGTGGTCAACGACAAAAACGTTGCCAAAGAGGGGGCCGTCTGATGGAGAAGATGCCAAAATGGGCAGACATCGCGCTGATCCCACTTTTGAACCTGACCTTGGCGTTTGGCATTTCGATGCTGGTCATCCTTGCCATTGGCCAGGACCCGATTGAAGCGGTCAAACTGATGGTGTCGGGCGCTTTGGGGTCGACCTATGGCTGGGGCTATACGCTGTATTATGCCACCAATTTCATCTTCACCGGGCTTGCGGTGTCGATTGCCTTTAAGGCCGCCCTTTTTAACATCGGTGGCGAGGGGCAAGCGGCCCTTGGTGGGCTTGGTGTGGCGCTTGTCTGCCTTTACATTCCCTTTCCCCATTGGTCGGTGGCGATCATTTTCGCCATGTTGGGTGGCGCGGTGTTTGGTGCGGCATGGGCGGCTATTCCGGCCTATTTGCANNTTGGGCAACCATTCCTGCCTATTTGCAAGCCAAACGTGGTAGCCACGTGGTGATCACCACCATCATGTTCAACTTTATCGCCGCCTCTTTGCTGAACTACCTTCTGGTCAATGTGCTGCGCCCCAAAGGCGCGATGGACCCGGCCTCGGCCAAGTTTCCTGAGACCACCAACCTGCCGACCTTCCACGAGATGCTGGAACCACTAGGCATCGCGTTTTCAAAATCCGCGCCGGTGAACATTTCACTGCTCATCGCGCTTCTGGCCTGTGTTTTGGTCTATATCCTGATGTGGCGCACGCGCATTGGCTATGAGATCCGGTCCTTTGGTGAAAGCCCAAGTGCGTCGGTATATGCCGGGATTTCACCGCTGAAAATCACCATGATTGCCATGCTTTTGTCCGGTGGTCTGGCCGGCATGATGTCGATCAACAACACGATGGGCGAAAGCGAACGGTTGATCATCAACTCGATCGAAGGCGCCGGTTTCATCGGCATTGCTGTGGCACTGATGGGGCGCAATCACCCGTTTGGGGTGCTGCTTGCGGCGCTGTTGTTTGGGTTTCTGTACCAAGGCGGCGGCGAGTTGGCATTGTGGATGTCGATCCCGCGCGAGCTTGTGTTGGTCATTCAGGGTCTGGTGATCCTCTTCACCGGCGCGCTTGATAATATGATCCGAATGCCGGTGGAACGGATGTTTATCCGCGCTGCCAACCGGAAGGAGGCATAATCATGGATTTTCTAACGATTGTGCAAATTTCAGACAGTGCCCTACGTCTGGCCACGCCCCTTTTGCTGGCCTGTCTGGCGGGGTTATTTTCCGAACGTGCCGGGATTTTTGACATCGGGCTTGAGGGCAAAATCCTCGTCTCTGCGTTTTTCTCAGCGGCCATTGCCGCGAGCACCGGATCGGTCTGGATTGGTCTATGTGCTGGCATCGCGGTGTCGGTTGTCTTTTCAATGATCCACGGGTTGGCCTCGATCACCTTTCAGGGCAATCAGCTGATTTCCGGCGTCGCGCTGAACTTTCTCGCCTCGGGCCTGACGGTTCTGGTCGGCGAGGCGTGGTTCTCGCTTGGGGGGCGCACCCCCAGCCTTGCGGGGGCGGCACGCTTCCCAAATCTTGAGCTGCCGTTTGCCTCGGCTGTCGCGGACGTTCCGGTGCTGGGGCCGATCTATTCGGACCTTCTCTCTGGCCATACGATCCTTGTGTATGTGGCGCTGTTGCTGGTGCCTGCCTCATGGTTTGTCCTGTACCGGACGCGCTTTGGCCTGCGCCTGCGGGCAGTTGGGGAAAACCCTGCGGCCGTGGACACCGCCGGGATTTCGGTGATCCGTCTGCGCTATTCTTCGATGCTCATCGCGGGTGTGCTCTGCGGTCTTGCCGGGATTTATCTGGCAACAGGTCTTGGGTCTGGCTTTGGCAAAGAAATGAGCGCGGGGCGGGGCTATATCGCGCTTGCCGCTTTGATTTTCGCCAAGTGGAAACCGGTGCCTGCACTGGGGGCAACGCTGCTCTTTGGGCTGTTGCAAGCCATCGCCATTCGCTATCCCAAACTTGATCTGGTCATCATCACCCTGCCCGCCCAGTTTATGGAGGCGCTGCCATATATTCTGACCGTGATCATCCTTGCAGGCTTTATTGGCAAGGCCATCCCACCCAAAGCGGGGGGCGAGCCTTATGTCAAAGAACGCTGATCAACTGGCCGCGCAAATACGTGCGGCGGCGGGTGATGCGCCGGTTGAAGTTGGCTTGATCCTTGGATCTGGTCTGGGGCATCTGGCAGATGCGGTGGATGGGGTTGCGATCCCTTATTCCGATCTGCCCGGCTTTCCCCATGCCGGCGTGTCGGGCCACAACCCCCACCTTGTGATCGGCACGCTTGAAGGCACGCGGGTCGCCGTTTTTGGCGGGCGCGCGCATTATTACGAAAGCGGTCGTGGCGATGTGATGCGCCTGCCACTTGAGGTTCTGAAAGCTTTGGGTGCGGATCGGTTGATTGTGACCAATGCGGCGGGATCGCTGCGCCAGGATATTCCGCCCGGCGAGCTGATGCTGATTGAAGACCACATCAATTTTTCGGGCCTTAATCCGCTGATTGGCGAGCCTTCGGACGCGCGATTTGTCCCGATGGGCGGCGCGTATGATGCGGACATGCGCGCGCGGTTTGCTGCTTTGGCAACAGAGGAAAGCATCACGTTAAAGCCCGGTGTCTATGCGTGGTATTCCGGCCCCTCGTTTGAAACCCCCGCCGAAATTCGCGCCATCCGCACCCTTGGCGCGGATGCGGTGGGCATGTCGACAGTGCCAGAAGTGATTCTCGCGCGCTTCCTTGGGCTGCGAGTGGCGGGGTTTTCGACCATCACAAATATGGGCCAAGGTCTGTCCGATGAGGCGATTAGCCACGAACACACCAAATCTATGGCGCCACTTGGTGCAAAAAAGCTGGAAATACTGGTTCGACGCTACTTAACGCGTGACTAATGCCGCCCAAATAACGCAATAAACGGGTATAACCTTCATTCCTTCAGGGCCGGTCTGCTGATGCAAATCTATCTCCCCATTGCCGAGGTCTCGGTAAACGCGTTCCTTCTTCTTGGGTTGGGCGGAATTGTGGGGGTCTTATCGGGCATGTTTGGTGTGGGTGGCGGGTTCTTGATGACGCCGCTGTTGTTTTTCATTGGCATCCCCCCTGCGGTGGCCGTTGCGACAGAAGCGAACCAGATTGTGGCCTCGTCCTTTTCCGGGGTTCTGGCGCATTTCAAACGAAAAACCGTTGATCTGAGAATGGGCATTGTCCTGTTGATCGGCGGTCTGGTGGGGGCCGCGCTTGGGGTGCAACTTTTCAACACGCTGAAGGCGATGGGTCAGGTCGATCTGTTGGTCAAGCTGTGTTACGTGCTGTTTTTGGGCATTATCGGCGGGTTGATGTTCATCGAAAGCCTAGGCGCAATTATGAAAACCCGTGGCGGCAAGGTGAACACCACGCGGCGCAAGCACACTTGGGTGCATAACCTTCCGTTCAAAATGAAATTCCGCACCTCGGGCCTGTATATTTCGGTCATTCCACCGCTTTTGGTGGGTGTGCTGGTTGGCATTTTGGCCGCGATTATGGGTGTGGGCGGTGGGTTTATCATGGTGCCTGCGATGATTTATCTGTTGGGCATGCCCACAAAAGTGGTTGTCGGCACCTCGCTGTTTCAGATCATCTTCGTGACCGCTTTCACCACACTTTTACACGCCACCACCAACTATACGGTGGATATGGCGCTGGCGGTTCTATTGCTGATTGGCGGTGTTGTTGGGGCCCAAATTGGTGCGCGCATTGGGGTGAAACTAAAGGCCGAACAGCTGCGTATTTTGCTTGCCCTGATGGTGCTGGTGGTCTGTGGTAAACTGGCGCTTGATCTTTTGATCCAACCTTCGGAGCTTTATGAAATTGGCAAGGGGGGCGGTCACTGATGCTGCGCCTGTTTGCCGCCCTTATCGCCCTGACTTTTTGCCTGTCACCGGCCCGCGCCGC
>DDMF01000017.1:7563-9242 GCA_002340515.1 Rhodobacteraceae bacterium UBA2553
GAGCCTTTAGAGGTTGTGGTTGTGGTCGAAGGCCCCAACGGCCCAGTCACCGTGCGCCGCAAAGACAAACGCTTTGGCATCTGGGTGAACACCGACGCGCTGGACCTGGCCTCTGCGCCCAGCTTTTACGCGGTTGCAACCTCGGCGGATCTTAATAAGTCGATTTCCGTGCTTGATGATTTGCGCCATCTGGTATCTGTGTCGCGCAGCATCAAGGTCAGCGAAAGCCCGTTCACCATTGTTGATCCGACCAATTTCACCAAAGCGCTGATCCGCATTCGGGAAAATGCAGGCACCTACCGACTGTTGGAAAACTCGGTTAACGTCTATGAAGATACGTTGTTTGACACCCGCATTGCGCTTCCGTCAAACCTGACCGAAGGCGAGTATCGCACCCGGATTTTCCTAACCCGTGGGGGATATGTCTCGGCCCAATACGAGACGGTGATCAACGTGCGTAAGGTTGGGCTGGAGCGCTGGATTTACAATCTCGCGCATGATCAACCGCTGATCTATGGCCTGTTGTCTTTGGTCATCGCCATTGCCGCGGGTTGGGGGGCGTCAGCTGTGTTTAGGTTCATTCAACGCGGCTAATACCGGAAAACTAGTTTTCTAGTTTTCTAGGATAACAAACGACAGACCTCGATACCCGTCAAGACCACATCCAAATCGCACAGCCTTTCGGTATCTTATCCACGCCCAATATAGGGCATTTTTGTCGCCATCACGGTCATGAATTGCACGTTCGCCTCAGGCGGCAGCGTGGCCATATGCAGCACAGATGACGCCACATCAGAGACATCCATAGTCGGGGGTGGCACCTCTCCTTTGGCCACCGCATCTTCGACAATTCCCTGCAGCAAATCAGTGCGCGCATTGCCAATGTCAATCTGCCCACAAGCAATGTCAAAACCCCGCCCATCAAGGCTCAGTTGGCGTGTCAGGCCGGTGACACCATGTTTGGTCACCGTATAGGTCACAGCGCCTTCACGGGGCACATGGGCCGAAATCGACCCGTTGTTGATGATCCGTCCCCCTTGTGGGGACTGCGCCCGCATCTGAGCAAACGCCGCCCGCGCACATAGGAACATTCCGGTCAGGTTCACATTCACCGCATGTGCCCAATCCGCCAATGACACCTCGTCAATCATGGCCGCTGGGGTGAACATTCCGGCGTTGTTAAAAAGCACGTCCAACCGTCCGGCTTTCGCGACAAACGACGACACGGCCGCCTGAACCGCTGCTTCATCGGTCACATCCGCAGGCAGAACAATGGCGTTTTCCCGCCCCGCAGCAACCGCGTTCAACGCGTCCTCGCGACGCGCCAAAAGACCCACGGTCCAGCCATTGTCCAGAAACAACTCGGCCACCGCACGACCAATTCCGGCGCTGGCGCCTGTGATCAGAATACTAGGCATCATCCTCTCCCTCAGTTTGCAACTGCAACGGGGCGGCGGGGGCACGCAGATCATCGGTGCCAAGATCTCCGGCTGGCCGCGCCATTGCGTAGCGTGTCACCCAATGCAGCCGCGTTTCCGCCCGCGTAATGGCGACATAAGCCAAGCGTTTCCACAGGGCGATCCCCGCCTCTTTGCGACCCATCTGGGCGGCGGCGTAGAGGTCGGGGGAAAACACCTGAACATCTGACCACTGGCTGCCTTGCGCCTTGTGAATGGTCA
>DDMF01000017.1:9323-16817 GCA_002340515.1 Rhodobacteraceae bacterium UBA2553
GCAGGAAGGCTGCCCCCATCCGGGCCGCAAAGGGGATAAAAGGTTCTTCTTCATCCGGCATTTCGATTTTGATGATGGAGGCCGCAGACACTTGGGGATCTTCCGCCCCCATCACATGCAGTCGCGAAAATCCGGGGCGTTTGCCCGGCCCGAGATAGACACATTGCGCACCTTTGATCAGGCCGCGCGCCTCAAGGTCGATGCGTTTCTTTCGGTGTTTCAGGGGGAGTTCGATCCCGTCGCAAATCAACGGCTCGCCCGGCATCAATTCCTCAGCAGGCGCGCCAAAGGCACCTCGAAACGCCGTGATCAAGCGCACACGAGTTTTGTTGCGCCACACCAAAACCGGTGACCGGGACATCAGATCGGCATTCACGCGCGGGGCAACCACCACCCGGTCATCGCGACGCGCGGCCTCTTCAATCATCCGCTCAAACGTCTCAAAACTCAGACTGTCATCGGACAGCGCGTGGGCCAAATCAAGGATTGGATTGTCGTCCGCTTGGCGGTGAATGCGGCTGAGCTCAAGCTTGCGCGTCTCACCCAGCTTATCAAACACCATGGTGCCTGATTGACCAACTGGGGCCAGCTGGGCAGGGTCACCAAACAGGATCAGGGTCGGAAAGATTTCGCGCAAATCCTCAAATTGCTTGTCATCCAGCATCGAGCTTTCGTCGACAAAACCGATGTCCAGCGGGTCATCCCGGCGCTTCCAGCCGGTGATGAAATCTGACCCACGCAGGCCCGCCGCGGCCAGCGCGCCGGGGATTGATTTGTTGAGCTGGAAGAACGCATAGGCCCGATCAAGCGCCTCTGCCGTCAGCCCTTCAATCTCCGGCCGCTCGCCGTCATCGGTCAGCCACTCGGCGATCTTTTCGTATTCCGGGTCATAAACAGGTGTGTAGAGAATGCGGTGGATTGTGGTGGCTGGCACGCCGCGCAACCGCAGCACGGACGCCGCTTTGTTGGTTGGGGCAAGGATAGCCAAGGTTCTGCGATCTTTGCGCTTTTTGCCTTCGTAATCACCCGAGACGATATCAACACCCGCCGCCTCTAACGCTTTATAGAGCTGCCCCAGCAAGAGGGTCTTACCCGACCCCGCCTTGCCCATCACCGCAAAAACCTGTGATTTTCCGTCTGACAGCGGGGTCAGCAGCGCATCATCCAGATTGACGCCTGCGGCGCGCAACATGTCGGCCACCCGGTCATGGGCCTCGGCTTGGTCTTCGGAGTAGATGATGGGGGCAGTTTCGCTCATTTCGCGACCCTACCCGCTTGCTGAATGCGCGAAAAGGCGAAACTCCCGCTTCGCCTCTTCCTCTTTCTATAAATATCCAAAAGCATCACCTGCGACGCCCACCGCAGCCTTCCGGTCGCTTTAAGCGATTTCCGCAAAATTTTCACCGAGATCCGGCATGGGTTTTCCCGCGAGTGAATAGCGCAGCCAGCTGCGGCTGACATCCCGGCTGACGCCCACGCGCTTGAGGGTTGGGGCAAAGGCGTCATCATTCATCGACCACAGGCCCACGCCGATTTTCTCGCGCCCTTCGCCATCGGTGCCAATCACCTCTGGTTCCAATCCCATCAGACGGTAAATCCGCTCCATCCGGGGATCAAACACGCCGACGTAATGCTTCAGCTTAAAGGCGGACATCAACTCGCCCGCGCCCAGCGCAAGGGCGGCTGACGCACGACGATCAGCATTCGGAGACAGGCAAAATCGGGTGCATTCCCAGATCAGCGGGCTCTCGATGGTCACACCACCGGTCAGATGGCTGAAGTGATCGTTCACCATGGTTTGCCCCACGGTGGGTAAAAATCGCATTGATCCGCCATGGCGCCCATCCGCCATTTCCCAGATCACATAAAGCGGGTTCATCGCGTCATATTCATCGCGCTCTTCACCGGCGTCATTGACGGTCACGTCCCAACCCAGTCGTTTTGAAAACTGCTCTGCCCGGTCACGAAACATCGTGTCACGCAGCAAGGGGAAACGGGACAGGTCGTTGGCATAGAGATAGCGCAGCATCGTGGGGCTCCTTTGTCCGATCAGCTGCGGTCACAATGCCGCCACAATGGTTAATTCCCGCAAGCATAGCGTACGGGCGGTTAACCTTCAGACAAGGATCCCTTCAAACAATGATCACCCCTGTGGCCAGCGCACGGGCCACAGCATGTGTGGTGTTAAGCGCGCCGAGTTTATGGCGCGCACTCTCGATATACACCCGCAACGTATGCTCTGAGATGGTCATCTCAGCCGCCGCCTGTGCGCGGTTCATACCTTTGGCCAGATATGTCATCGCCGACAATTCACGTGGCGACAACATCGGGGTGGTGGCCGCATCCCCCCATTGTTCAAATTCCAGTGCCTTTTTGTTCAACTCATGTGCGATGATCATCAGATCCCGTGCGTTTTCATCCACAAAATTGTGCCAGTCCTGATCGTCGGCCTGAGAATTCAGCGTGAACAATGCAAATTGCCCAGAAGGTCCGCGTATGGGAATGGTATAGCCTTGGTTGCCCAGCCCGTGATCCATCGCATCTTGCAACATGGCGCGTGCCGGTTTTGACGACCAATCAAGCTCTTTCCAGATCACCGGTGTGAAGCGTTGGAAACAGCCAAAGATCACCGGATCCAGCCGCAGGTAATCCTTTTCCAGATAGCGATCGACCCATTCCGGGCTATAGGTTCCCGCGCCAAATCGTTCCCCAATGGAATTCACCCAATGGTAGACGACGTGGCTGGTTTTATAGTGATCCCGCAGTGCTTCTGTGACCCCTTGAAGTCCTTCAAGCGTGGTCGCGTTCTGAAGTGAGCTGAGGTGCTGTTCCAGGCTGGCTTTCATATGACTGCATCATCTCCGCTTTCCGATCAGCGGCGCTCGCGAGTTCAGTCAAAGCAACCAGTCGAGCATCGTCAAGGGTTTCAGCCGTGACGGTCAGGTTGTTTCTGCGAGCAAAAGCCATCAGGTCAGTAAGAACATCAATGATCCATTCATTCGTCATGTAAAGCCCCGTTTTTGGTTCCATCTCTACACAACCGTAGCACGAGCGTAGAAAATCGTTAATTCACTGGTTCTTACTCCCCCAAAATAGTGAGGCAGAAATTTGGAACCTTTTGATTTTTCACCACATGAAGGTTTAAAAATGCTGAAAACCGGTGATGAAGGCCCCTCTTTTCCCGAATCAATTCTAACCGAATCACCCTAAGAGAGAGGTAATGACAAAGAAAAACCCCCGCAGCGGCACTGCAGGGGTTTCAAGTGGTTCAATCAGAAGGCGTAGGATTACGAACGGGCGTCCAATGCGTCTTCGAATGTACGCAGGCCGGTTTTTGGGGCCTGAACGAGCACGGCCATATTGCCCGGCTTATGTTCGTTGCGCAGCATTTTCAAATGCGCTTGCGGGATCTCATCCCATGGGAACACTTCGGACATGCAAGGGTCAATGCGACGCTCGACCATCATGCGGTTTGCCGATGCGGCCTGTTTCAGATGGGCAAAATGCGACCCTTGAATACGCTTTTGATGCATCCAAAGATACCGCACGTCAAAGGTGCAATTAAAGCCGGTGGTGCCGGCGCAAATCACGATCATGCCACCCTTTTTGCACACGAAGGTCGAGACCGGGAATGTGGCTTCGCCGGGGTGTTCAAACACCATGTCGACATTGTTGCCTTTGCCGGTGATGTCCCAGATCGCTTTGCCGAATTTGCGCACTTCTTTGAACCAATCGGCATATTCGGGCGTGTTCACCGTTGGCAATTGTCCCCAACAGGAAAAGTCTTTGCGGTTGATCACCCCTTTGGCGCCCAGCGACATCACAAACTCGCGTTTGTCTTCGTCCGAAATCACACCGATGGCATTGCCACCCGCCGCGTTGATCAGCTGGATCGCAAAAGATCCCAGACCGCCTGACGCGCCCCAGACCAGAACATTCTGGCCGGGTTTCAACTCGTGTGGGGCATGACCAAACAGCATCCGGTAGGCGGTCGCCAAAGTCAGCGTGTAACACGCGCTTTCTTCCCAGGTCAGATGCTTGGGCCGTGGCAAAAGCTGTTGGGCTTGAACGCGCGTAAATTGCGCAAACGACCCATCGGGGGTTTCATAGCCCCAGATCCGCTGGCTTGGGGAAAACATCGGGTCGCCGCCGTTGCATTCCTCGTCATCGCCATCATCCTGGTTACAGTGGATGACAACTTCGTCGCCCACTTTCCACGACTTCACCTTGCGGCCCACGGCCCAAACGATGCCAGACGCATCAGAGCCCGCAACATGGTAATCCTGTTTGTGAACGTCAAACATGCTCACCGGTACGCCAAGCCCAGCCCAGATGCCGTTGTAGTTCACGCCCGCGGCCATCACCAGAACCAGCACTTCGTGGCTGTCCAATGTGGGGGTGTCCACCACTTCGACCTGCATCGCCTTGTCTGGCTCACCCTGACGTTCGCGACGGATCGCCCACGAGTACATCTGTTTCGGCACATGACCCATTGGGGGCATTTCGCCGATCTCATAAAGGTCTTTTTTCGGTGCGTCGTATTCCGCGATACCGGTTTGCGTGTCCAAAGCCATGGTGGCCTCCTGTCAACTACAAGCAATGATTCCTTCGCCGCAACGCAGAATTGCGGCTGCTACTGCAGCATTACGTACGAGTTCGCAAGATTGCAACCGATTTTGGGGTCTGTTTTGTAATTTTCTGTCGCAAGTGACGTTAAGGTCAATCAAAACCCAACAAAATCTTACAATACACTTGCGTCCGCCACATCCGCTGGACTGAGGTCAGAGATGTGAATTGGGGTAATGGCATCGGACAGATGCGCAATGGAATTGGCATAAAACGCCAAAATCGCTCGGTCTGGTGGGTTGATGTGATATGAACCACCGGTTTCGCGGATCAATCCGCGCAGCATCAACAGACGGATGCCCACCTCTACCGCGTAATCCAGATCATTACGCGGCATATGGATATGCGCCCCGCGCGCTTCCATATCGGCCACCAAGGTCTGAAACCGGTCGGTGATTTCGTCGCGCGTATGGGTGTCTTTTTCCAACATCACCGCCGCCACAACAGGCACAGGCAATACCGGCACCACATCGCGGATACGCCCCATCAGCTCGCGGGCCAGCCCCTCAAGCACTTTTTTATCATGGTCTTTCATATAGGCCGACAGCGATAAGGGGGTGCCAAAGGACACACTGGCATAACCAAATCGGTGAAACCGTCCGGTGATCCGTTGCCACAAATGTTGCCCAACATGGCGCAGGATATATTTCAGGCGCAGCCCAAATTTGCGCGATCCTTTGATGTCGGCGGCCACCAACACCCGGTCCTCAAGCACCCGGTCATAATTCATCGCCACAGGGATAAAGACCACATCGCGATTTTTCGCAGGGTCAAAATCATCCATAATGTAACTGAGCAAACCCATTTTCGGCGCGCCCACTTCGCCGTTCAAACTCAGCCCCCCTTCGGGAAACATCGCTTGGGTCACACCGCCGTCGGTGGCCATGCGTACGTAGCGCGACAGAACTTTGCGATAGAGCGCATTGCGCGACCGGCGACGGATAAAATAGGCCCCCATCGACCGGATCAACGTGCGCAGCGGCCAAACCCGCGCCCATTCCCCCACCGCATAAGACAGATGTGAACGTTCCGCCGCCAACCAAGTGACCAGCACATAATCCATGTTCGAGCGGTGGTTCATTACAAAGACCACGGTTGCGTCGGCGCTGATCTCTTTCAGCCGCGCCTCGTCAAAAGCCCCCAAACGGACACGGTAAAATGCGCGGCTCAGCAATTTGGCGATGCGGATACCAAAACCAAAATAGGCGGTGGCGGAAAAGCGCGGCACAATTTCACGGGCATAGCCGCGTGCCTTTTCAAACGCCACCTGTTCGGGAATGCCCTCTTCGGCGGCGTGTTCGGCGATCGCCTTGGCGACCTCTGGGTCATAGCTCAGGCGCTGAACCATGTCGTAACGACGCGCCAGTTTAAATGGCTCAATCGGGCGTTCCAGCTTTTCATTCAGTTTGGCCACGGCCTTTTGCAACCGTTTACGGAAAAACCAACGCACCGATGGGAACAGAAAATGCGACGCAAAGGTCACCGCTGCAAAAGCAAGGATCAGGACCAATAGCCAAAGGGGAAGCTCAATCGTTCGCGTCATAGGAAATCCTTTTCAGGTTTCCCTTCAAAGGTAAAGAACGCCGTCACCTAAGAGCGTTGCGGCGCCACCCCCCAAACATCTCCACGTAATTTTCCTAACCCGATATTCCCTCTTGCGTAATATTCTTGCGTCTGCGAAAAATGCTGCACTGCAACAAAATGCGAGTCACGGATCATGAGCACGCCCCAGAACACAAGCCCGCAAGATCGCCCAAAAGATCGTCCCCGGGATCGTCCATGGCTGTTTCGCACCTATGCCGGTCACTCAACCGCCAAAGCCTCGAACGCGCTTTACCGCAGCAACCTCTCGAAAGGTCAGACCGGGCTGTCCGTGGCCTTCGATCTGCCCACCCAAACGGGCTATGACAGCGACCATACGCTGGCACGCGGCGAGGTGGGTAAAGTGGGGGTGCCACTGGGCCATCTTGGCGACATGCGCGCGTTGTTTGCAGACATCCCGCTTGAAAAAATGAACACCTCGATGACCATCAACGCGACCGCCCCGTGGCTGCTGGCCCTTTATATCGCAGCCGCCGAAGAACAGGGCGCAGATGTGTCCAAGCTGCAAGGCACGGTGCAAAATGATATCATCAAGGAATATCTGTCGCGCGGCACCTATGTCTGCCCGCCCAAGCCCAGCTTGCGCATGATCACCGATGTGGCCGCCTATACGCGTGAGTTTTTGCCGAAGTGGAACCCGATGAACGTGTGTTCCTATCACCTGCAAGAGGCCGGTGCGACGCCAGAGGAGGAGCTCGCCTTTGCGCTGGCCACCGCGATTGCCGTGCTGGATGATCTTAAGAGCAAAGTCCCAACCGAGGCTTTTCCAGAAATGGTGGGCCGCATTTCGTTCTTTGTGAACGCAGGCATCCGCTTTGTGACCGAAATGTGCAAAATGCGCGCTTTTGTGGAATTGTGGGATGAGATTACCCGTGAACGCTATGGTGTTGAGGATCCCAAATTCCGCCGCTTCCGCTATGGGGTGCAAGTGAACTCGCTTGGTTTGACCGAGCAGCAACCGGAAAACAACGTCTACCGGATCCTGATCGAAATGCTCGCGGTAACCCTGTCGAAAAACGCCCGCGCCCGTGCAGTGCAATTGCCCGCATGGAACGAAGCCCTTGGCCTACCCCGCCCATGGGATCAGCAATGGTCGCTGCGCATGCAGCAGATCATGGCTTATGAAACCGATCTGTTGGAATATGACGACCTCTTCGACAACAACCCCGCCGTGGACCGCAAAGTGGCTGAGCTGAAAGAAGGTGCGCGCGCCGAGCTGGCCCAGATCGACGGCATGGGCGGCGCTGTGGCGGCGATTGAATATAT
>DDMF01000020.1:0-1030 GCA_002340515.1 Rhodobacteraceae bacterium UBA2553
CCATTCGGCAGCCCCCGACATGAGCCTGACGGAAAATGCGCTTTTGACCGCTGCTGTGCGCGAGCGCCTGACCAAACGGGGCTTTTTGCGCTGGGGCAAGACCGAAGATTACGCCAAGCGCGTGATCGCGGAATTTGACGTGCGCACACCCGGACCTGCCAATGCGGCAAGGTCCCTGTCTGGCGGAAACTTGCAGAAATTCGTCATTGGCCGCGAGGTGTTGCAGAAACCCGAAGTTCTGGTGGTGAACCAGCCGACCTGGGGTGTGGATGCGTCCGCCGCGGCGGACATCCGGCAATCTTTGCTGGATCTTGCCGCAGGCGGCACCGCTGTGATTGTCATTTCACAGGATCTGGATGAGATTTTGGAAGTTTCCGATCGGTTCACCGCGCTCAATGAGGGGCGGTTGGCGGAACCGGTGCCGACACGTGGCCTGACGGTCGAAAAGATTGGTTTGATGATTGGCGGCATACATGCCCCCGCTTTGGAGGACGCAGAATGATCCGACCTTCGCTGATATTGGAAAAGCGGCCGTCGCCGTCGCGATTTTGGGCCACCACCACCCCGGTTTTGGCGGTCATTGCGACGATGATCGCGGGCGGCATTATGTTCTGGGCCTTGGGCAAAGACCCGGTTGAGAGCATCCGCACCATTTTCTGGGATCCCTTGTTTCACGAGACCTTTGGCCCCTATTCGCGGCCCCAGCTTTTGGTGAAAGCCGCCCCTTTGATCTTGATTGCCATTGGCCTGTCGCTTGGCTTTCGCGCGGGCGTCTGGAACATTGGCGCCGAAGGCCAATACATCATGGGCGCCATTTGCGGCGCGGCTGTGGGGCTTGCCTTTTACCCAACCGAGAACATCCTTATCTTCCCCACGATGATCCTGGCTGGCGCATTGGGTGGCTGGGCCTGGGCGATGATCCCCGGCGTGCTGAAGACGCGATTTGGCACCAATGAGATCCTGGTCTCGTTGATGTTGGTTTATGTGGCCGAGGCCCTGCTCGCGTCGGTCAGTCAGGGGCTTTTGCAAA
>DDMF01000020.1:1085-10047 GCA_002340515.1 Rhodobacteraceae bacterium UBA2553
GAGCTGATCTCTGGCACCGGCATGCATTGGGGCGTGGTTTTCGCCTTTATCGCGGTGATTTTCGCCTATGTTTTGCTGACCCGTCACATGCTGGGCTTTCAAGTGCGCCTGACCGGTCAAGCGCCAAGGGCTGCGCGGTTTGCGGGTGTGAACCCCACGCGGTTGATCCTGTTTTGTCTAGGGACCTCTGGCGCGCTTGCCGGGATGGCGGGGATGTTTGAGGTGTCGGGCCCCGCTGGGCAAGTCACCATCGACTTTAACTCCGGCTACGGGTTCACCGCGATCATCGTGGCGTTTCTGGGCCGGTTGCATCCGGTTGGGATCCTGCTGGCGGGGCTTTTGATGGCGCTCACTTACATTGGGGGCGAGCTTGCACAATTGATGCTGGGCCTGCCTGGGGCGGCCATTCAGATGTTTCAGGGGATGCTGATGTTCTTCCTGCTGGCGATGGACATGCTGACCAATTATCGCATTCGTTTCACACTGAAAAACGCGTAAGGAGGAGATATTATGGACCTGTCACAAATCAATCCGATCCTTCTGATTGCCTCGCTCATGGTGGCGGCGACGCCCATTTTGCTGGCGGCAATTGGCGAAGCGGTGGTGGAAAAAGCGGGCGTTCTGAACCTTGGGGTTGAGGGCATGATGATCACCGGGGCGGTGGTTGGTTTTGCCATCACGGTGAACACCGACGCCCCTGCGCTTGGCTTTGTCGGCGCGGCCATTGCCGGTGCGGCCCTGTCGATGCTCTTTGGCGTTTTGACGCAATATTTGCTGTCAAATCAGGTGGCAACGGGCTTGGGGCTGACGCTTTTTGGGCTGGGGCTTAGCTCGCTCATTGGGAAACCCTATGAGGGGATGAAGGTCACGACGCTGCCGAAAATGGAGATCCCTTTTCTGAGCGATATTCCCGTGCTTGGTCCGATCCTCTTTAAACATGACCCCATGATTTACGTGAGCCTGATGATCATCGCTGGTACGTGGTATGTTTTGAAACACACGCGCGCGGGGCTGATCCTGCGCGGGGTCGGCGAAAACCACGATGCGGCCCATGCGCTTGGGTATAAAGTCATTCGCGTGCGCCTGATGGCGATTGCCTTTGGCGGGGCCTGTGCGGGCATGGGCGGGGCTTACATCTCGCTTGTGCGCGTGCCGCAATGGGTTGACGGGATGACGGCTGGCGCCGGTTGGATTGCTTTGGCCATTGTGGTCTTTGCCTCTTGGCGGCCATGGCGCGTGCTTTTGGGCGCGTATCTCTTTGGCGGGATCACCGTGCTTCAGTTAAACCTTCAGGCGGCGGGTGTGCCTGTCCCGGTCGAGATCCTGGCCATGTCGCCTTATGTGATCACCATCGTTGTGCTTGTGATCATTTCGCTGAAGGGCCATCACGGCGCCCCCGGTGCGCTTGGCAAAATCTTCCATGCAACTCATTAGGGGCACAAACAGGTGACGCGCAAAGAGATCATCGACATTCTCGACGGTAGCCACCCGGTCTTTGGCGGGCTGGTTGCGCGGGGCATGGATGCGTTGATCCTACTGTCCGCCGTGGCGATTGCGGTGGAAACCGAACCAAACCTGCCCGCCTTTTGGCGCGGGCTGTTGTTTAAGTTTGAGGTCTTGGTGCTGGCGATTTTCACCACTGAATACCTGTTGCGTGTGATTTGTACCGAGCGAAAGCTACGCTATATCTTTAGCTTTTGGGGGCTGGTCGATCTGATGACCATCCTGCCCGCTATCGCACTGTTGACCCCACAATGGCAGGTCGTGCGCACCTTTCGTTTGTTGCGTCTTGTGCGGCTGTTCAAACTGTTTCGCGGAAGCCACGCGATGGAGCGGTTGGTCAATGCATTTCAAGAGGTCCGCGGCGAGCTGGCGATCTTTGGCATTATCGCGGGCCTGATGTTGTATGTCGCCTCGGTCGGGATTTATATCTTTGAACATGATGCCCAACCCGATGTGTTCACCTCGATCCCGCAAAGCCTGTGGTGGGCGGTCGCAAGCTTTACCACCGTGGGCTATGGCGACATGGTGCCCATCACGCCGGGCGGGCGGATTTTCACCACCTTTGTTCTGTTTCTTGGGCTGGGTGTGATTGCAGTGCCAAGCGCGATTGTGACCACCGCCCTTCTGGAATCAGAAACCAACATCCAGAAAAAACTTGCTAATTCCGGTGATGAGCCGGAAAAAGAAACCCAAATGAAGTCTGCTCAAACCACTAAGGGAGAATAGAATGCGTGCATTGAAATCACTTCTGACAGGCGCCGCAATGGTCGCCGGTCTGGCCGCCGGTGCGGCCCAAGCCGACGACAAAACCAAAGTTGGCTTTGTCTATGTTGGCCCCATCACCGATGGCGGCTGGAGCCAAGCCCACCACCATTCCGCAACCCAAATGGCCGAACATTTTGGCGATAAGGTTGAACTGATTTATCAAGAAACCGTGCCAGAGGGCGCAGACGCCGAACGCGTAATGTCGCAAATGGCGCTGTCAGGCGCTGACATCATCTTTGCCACATCCTTTGGCTATATGGACCCGGTTCTGAACGTGGCGCAGAAATTTCCAGACGTGAAATTTGAACATGCCACCGGGTATAAAACCGCCGAAAACGCCGCCAACTATGGCGCACGTTTTTATGAAGGTCGCGCGATTGAGGGCCACATTGCGGGCAAAATGACCAAATCGAACATCATCGGTTACATCGCCTCGTTCCCGATCCCGGAAGTGATCCGCGGCATCAACTCGGCCTATATCCACGCCAAAAAGGTCAACCCAGACGTTCAGTTCAAAATCATCTGGGCCTATACATGGATGGACCCCGCGAAAGAAGCCGACAGTGCCAAGGCGCTGATCGAACAGGGTGCGGATGTGATCCTGCAACACACCGACAGCACCGCGCCTCATGCGGCGGCCAAAGAAGCGGGTGATGTTGTGACCTTTGGTCAGGCATCCGATATGATCGAATACGCGCCCTTCCCGCGCGTGACCTCAATCATTGACGATTGGGCCCCCTACTATATCGCGCGTGTTCAGGCGGTGATGGACGGCACCTGGAAAACCGGCGCCACATGGGACGGTATTGGCGCGGGCATGGTTGGCATTGGTGAGATTACCGACGCGGTTCCTGCGGATGTGAAAGCCGAAGCAGAAGCGATGCGCAACGCCATTGGCGCAGGCACCTATCACCCCTTCACCGGCCCATTGAACAAGCAAGACGGCTCGGTCTGGCT
This sequence comes from Rhodobacteraceae bacterium UBA2553, assembly GCA_002340515.1. GTDB lineage: Bacteria > Pseudomonadota > Alphaproteobacteria > Rhodobacterales > Rhodobacteraceae > Aliiroseovarius. The sequence goes on from DDMF01000020.1 coordinate 4,311, forward strand.
TGCGGAAGGTGAGACCGCAGATGACGGCACCTTGGCTGGCATGAACTTCTATGTCGAAGGCATCGCTGCGGAAATTCCCTCGAACTGAGCCACCTAAAACACTTCATAAAAGGCCCTGCATCCCGCGGGGCCTTTTTTTTGATTTTCTTGTTTTCGAGCGACGGAAACACGGCCGCATTCCGTTTTATGAATAAGACGACATTAAAACGGAGTAAGACCATGCTGAAAACCCTCACAACCTACACCGCCCCGATCGCCCTTATGATTGCCCTATCCGCCCCCGTCATGGCGCAAAACCAGCCCGGCGCGCATTTCTTTGAAATGTGGGATCTGGATGAGGACGGCATCGTCACATTGGAGGAAGCCCGTGAGCGGCGCGATGACATCTTCAACATGTTTGATGAGGTCGAAGACGGTATTTTGACCGCCGAAGAATATGTGCTGTTTGACGAGACCCGTCAGGCTGACATGGAATTGAACGGCATTGGCCAGCAGGCTGGCAAAGGTCAGGGAGCTGGCAAAGGCGGCAACGGACAAGGCAAAGGGATGGGCCAAGGTCAGGGCGGCGGTCAGGGTAAAAACCAAGGTGCCGGACAAGGACAAGGCATGGGCGAACATGGGGCCGCCGTGTCCATGGAACGTCAAAACGCTGATCTTAACGGCGACGGACTGGTCACGCGCGAGGAATTTCAACAAGCGCTGGATCCATGGTTCACCCGCCAAGACCGCAATGGGGATGGCGTCCTGACACAAGATGATTTCGGCCGCAAGTAACACTCAAACCTTATCACGCACACCGATGCCCTGCCGTAAATGGCGGGGCATTTCCTATTTGGACCACATGTTTTTCAGAAAAAAGTGACGGAAACCCATGGCCGCCGCGTATTACCCCTAAGAACACAGCAGATATGGAGGTCAAAAAATGAAAAAAGCCCTGCTTCTCGCCGCGCTGATCGCAATCGCTGGCCCGCTAAAAGCGATGGAGGACAGCCGCTCGGCACCGGAAACCAGCCCAGTCAGTTACAGTTATTGCCCGCAAGGCTGACCCCATAGCCATCTAGGTTCGTGCGCCAAACGGGGTGTTCAGTTTCTGTCCCGCAGCTTGCTTGGCACACAAACATGCCCTCATGCCGCCAGGTGTGGGGGCCGTCTTTTCGGGCTTTTTCTTTCTTACCCCTCATGCAAATGTCAGACCATGACACAGCTTTGCTCCCTTGACGGCACCCCCATCAGCCGCTTTGCCTTTGGCACGATGCAGTTTGGCGGCACGGCAGATGAACTTGCATCAGCGGCCATGTTCAACGCGTGTTTAGACGCCGGGATCACCCATTTTGACACCGCCCATCTTTACACGGGCGGGGCATCAGAAACGATGCTGGGACAATTGATAAAACCCCACCGTGATCGCCTGGTGATCGCCACCAAAATCGGCTATCATTGCCCGGACAATCTGGCCGACTTGCGCGATGAATTTGACCTGTCTCGCAAGCGGTTGGGGCAAGACATGGTCGATATCCTGTACCTGCACCGCTTCAACCCAAACCTTTCAATTGAGGCGCAAATCACCCCCCTTGCCGCCATGCAAGACGAAGGGGCCGTGCGTTATTTGGCACTGTCCAATTTCGCCTCATGGCAAGTGATGAAGGCGCAGGCCGTGGCGCAAAACATGGGCACGCGCGTTGATGTGATCCAACCGATGTATTCCTTGGTGAAACGTCAGGCCGAGGTGGAATTGCTGCCGATGTGTGCCGCCGAAAACATTCTGGCGGCGAGTTATTCGCCGCTGGGATCGGGGCTGTTGACTGGCAAGTACAGCACTGGCGAGGCGGGTCGTTTGGTCGAAGACCCCCGCTACGGCGCGCGCTATGGTCAGGACTGGATGCACCGGGCCGCCGCAGGATTGAGCGAGATTGCAAAAGAGGTGGGGACACATCCTGCGACACTTGCGGTGGCTTGGGCAGCAGCCCATCCGACCCACCCTGCCCCGATCCTATCTGCACGCTCTCCTGCTCAACTCACCCCCTCGCTTGAAGGGGTGAATTACCACATGACATCAGAGCTTTACGCGCGTATTACCGCGCTGACACCAACACCGCCGCCCGCGACAGACAGGATCGAAGAACATGTATGATTTTATCATTATAGGCGGCGGCATCGCCGGGATTTCCGCAGGTGCGCGCCTGTCAAAACTGGGCTCGGTGCTGGTGTTGGAAGGCGAAGATGCGCTGGCCTATCACGCCTCTGGGCGTTCCGCCGCGATGTTTGAAGAACAATATGGCGCCCCACGTGTGATTGAGCTGAACCGCGCCTCGCGCGCCTATCATGAGACTGCAAACGGCGGTGTCTTATCCCCCCGTGGTTTGATGCTGGTGGCAGGGGCCGGGCAGGAAGAGGCTTTGGCGAAAGATCTGGCCGCCATGAACATGCCCTATATCACCCCGACAGAAGCCACGGATCTGGTGCCAATTCTGAACCCGGACACGCTGACCGGTGCGGGGTATCACCCGGATGCTTGGGACATCGACACCGACCTGCTCCTCCAGAATTTCGCCCGAGAAATCCGCGCCAATGGTGCCATTCGGACCAGCCAGAAGGTCGATCAAATCACCCGAACCTCAAACGGTTGGCGGGTGCGCAGCGGCGAAAACAGTTTTGACGGGCATGTCTTGGTCAATGCCGCAGGCGCCTGGGCCGATGAAGTGGCAAAACTGGCGGGCTTGCCGCCCATTGGCATTCAACCTTACCGCCGGTCCATTGCGCGCATTCCCGCCCCAGAAAATCACGATGTGACCCGTTGGCCGATGTTCATGGGGGCTGCGGAAAGTTGGTACGCCAAGCCTGACGCGGGTGCCTTGATTGTGTCACCAGAAGAAGAAGACCCCGTCCCGCCGCAGGATGCATGGGCCGACGATATGGTGCTGGCCGAAGGGCTCGCGCGATATGAAGCGCAGGTAACCGAACCCGTCACGCGGATGATTGCAAATTGGGCCGGGTTGCGCAGCTTTGCGCCGGATCGCAATCTGATTTTGGGCCGCGCCCCTCAGGATGAGAGTTTCGTTTGGTGCGCGGGGCAAGGCGGGTACGGTTTCCAGACCTCACCGGCCGCGTCACAACTGTTGGCCGATGTGGTCGCTGGGCGCACGCCAGAGCTGCCTGCTGAGAGCGTCGCAGATTTTTCACCCGCGCGCTTTTTCGCGTAACCACTTGATTCTGTAATGATTTACCCGAGCAGAACATTCAGATGTTTGACCACTGAACGGGCCAGAACCTCGGGTTCATAGCCCCCTTCAAGCATGGATAAAAGCCGCCCTTCGCAAAACTCATCCGCGACGGATTTTAGCTCGCGTGTGACCCATTCGTAGTCTGCATCCACAAGGTTGACCGACGACATATCGTCCGCTGTATGGGCATCAAACCCGGCGGAGATCAGCAGCATTTCCGGTTTGAACTCCCTTAAATGCGGGATCCAATGGGCACTGACAGCCTCGCGGAATTCGGCACTTCCGGCCCCCGCCGACAGGGGAATATCAACAAGATTGTCGGTCTCTTTTTCATGGCCGGTAAAGGGATAAAACGGGTGCTGAAAGCTTGAGCAAAACAGCACGCGCGGCTCGTCTTTGAAGATCTCTTCGGTGCCATTGCCGTGATGCACGTCAAAATCCACAATGGCGACGCGCGACAACCCATGGGCTTCAAGCGCGTGGGCGGCGGCAACGGCGATGTTGTTGAAAAGGCAAAACCCCATCGCGACACCGCGTTCAGCATGGTGCCCCGGCGGGCGCACGGCGCAGAAAATCGGGTTGGCCTCGCCGGCCATAATCAGATCAACCCCCATGACGCCTGACCCGGCCGCGCGTTCGGCCGCGCGCAGGGTTCCGGGGCTCATCACCGTGTCGCCATCCACTTCGACCGAGCGCATGCCTTCGCCCGGAGCCAGCGCATAAACCCGATCAAGATAATCCGCGTCATGCACCCGCTCCAACTCAGCCCGTGACACAATCGGCGCGTCGCGATGTTGCAGCACATAATCCATGCCCGACATGATCAACTGGTTGTTGATCGCATCCAGCCGCGCCTTGGTTTCCGGATGCAAAGGCCCCGCGTCATGGTTCCGGCAATCCGGATGTGAAATCATTGATAGCATTCATGTCCTCCCAAATGCCCGCTCCCCTCCTCAAGAAATTGGGCCATGTTGCGTAATTCTGGCGTCAGTTTGGCCGTCGCGATATGTGGTTTGGCGTCACAGCCAGCGCTCAACAATGCACAGGTCCCGGTCGTCGGGGTCTGGCCGCTGCGTGAACCCCAGCTCTTTCATCAGACGCAACATGGGCGCGTTTTTCTTCAGCACAGAGCCTTCGATCACCTCTAGCCCATGTTCTTGTGCGGCGTGAAACAGCCCTTTCATCAGCTTGGTTCCTAGCCCCTGATGTTGGATCCGGTCCGACACCACAACGGCAAATTCGCAAGACTTTTCATCGGGGTTGATCACGTAACGCGCCACGCCGACCTGCACCTGTTCACCCTCCAATTCCGCCATCGCCACCAGTGCCATTTCGCGCCGGTAATCGAGCTGGGTGAACTGGGCGAGCATCTCTGGCGACAGCTCATTCACCTGCCCCATAAAGCGCATAAACCGGCTTTCCTCTGACAGATCACGGGTGAAATCCTGCACATGCTCGGCGTCATCGGTCCGAATGGGGCGGATCATCAGCGGGGTGCCATCAGACAGATAGGTCTGGCGCATCAGGTGGCGCGGATAAGGATGGATCGCCATATGGTCATAAGCCCCATCACAAGCCGGGGGACGGGCAATTTCAATGCGCGCATCCACGGCGAGCACCCCTTCGGGGCCTGCAATCAAGGGGTTGATATCAAGGGATAAAACCTCTGGAAATTCACTTACAATTTTGGAAACGCGTTTTAAAACATCGACAATCGCAGCCCGGTCTGCGGGGGCGTAATCGCGAAACTGGTCCAAGGCTTTGGACACCCGCGTGCGGCGGATCAGGCGTTCGGCGAGCACAGAATTCAGCGGCGGAAGGGCCACGGCGCTATCGCGCACGACCTCAACCATCGTACCGCCTGCGCCAAATAAAACCGTCGGGCCAAAGACCGGATCCCGGCTGGCGCCAACCACCAATTCGCGCGCTTGGGCGATCTTGGCCATCGGTTCAACCGTCACGCCCAAAATCTTAGCCTCTGGCAAGGCTTTGCGGGCGTTTGAGGTGATTTCATGAAAGGCGCGCTGCACGCTCGCGGCATGGGCGATGTTGATCTTGACCCCACCCACGTCGGTTTTATGCACCACATCGGGCGAGTTAATTTTCATCGCGATTGGAAAGCCAAGGGTCTCGGCAGCAACCAACGCCTCGCGCGGATCACGCGCCTCGATTGTCATGTTCACCGGCACGTGGAACGCGCGCAACAGCGCCTTGCTTTCCATGTCCGACAGCATTTTTCGCCCCTCGGACAGCGCCCCCGCGATGATCATCCGCGCGCCGTCGTAATCGGGCTGCGCTTCGGGGGCCAAGGCACGCGGCATTTCCAGCGCGAGCTTGCGATTGCGGTGATGTTTTGCGAGATAGCTGAACCCTTCGACCGCGCGTTCGGGCGTTTGGAAATCCGGAACACCGTTTTCACTCAATAGGTTACGCGCCTCGGACACCGAGCTTTCGCCCATCCAACACGCCAGCACAGGTTTCTTGCGCCGCTTGGGAAGGGCGTCGATGACGGCCCG
>DDMF01000020.1:10057-11831 GCA_002340515.1 Rhodobacteraceae bacterium UBA2553
GCAGCCGTCGCATCGGTCATCGCTTGGGGTGTCAGCATCACCAAAACACCGTCATTGTCGGGGTCGTCCAGTGCCGCTTTCACCACCGCGCCGTAGATGTCGGGCGTCGCGTCACCAAGGATATCAACGGGGTTTGCGTGGCTCCAATAGGGCGGCAAAATCTGGTCTAGGGCCGCTTTGCTCTTGTTAGACAGGGGGGGCAATTCCAGCCCCAAATCCACCGCGCGATCCGCGGCCAAGACCCCGGCGCCACCGCCATTGGTGACGATACACAGGCGTTTTCCACTGGCTTTTTTCGTGGTGGCGAGGATTTCAGCGGCGGCAAAAAGTTGCCCCAAAGTGTCCGCGCGCACCGCGCCCACCCGTTCAATGGCCGCGTCAAACACCGCGTCAGACCCGATTAGCGCGCCGGTGTGGGTATGGGCCGCTTCGGCACTGACGGCGTGACGACCCGATTTCATCACGATCACCGGCTTCATCCGCGCGGCATGTTTTAACGCAGACAAAAACCCCGGCGCATCACGCACCCCCTCGACATACAAGAGGATCGCATCGGTTTTGGGGTCCATCGCCAGAAATTCAACCACGTCACCAAAGTCGACATTGGTGGAGTTGCCAAGGCTAACCATGGCGGAAAACCCCGAATGATGCGGGCCGGCCCAATCGGCAATCGCGGACAAAAGCGCGCCGGATTGTGAGACGAACGCCAAGCGCCCTTTGGGGACCTCGGTGCGCAGGAAAGACGCGTTTAAGCCAAGCCAAGGGCGGGTCAGACCCACACAGTTTGGCCCCATGAACCGAATGCCATGGCGCCGCGCGGCAGCGATGGCCTCGGCCTCCAGCGCTTTGCCTTTTGCCGCCCCTTCGCCAAAGCCCGCAGACAGGACAATGGCGTTTTTCACCCCCGCCTCGCCGAGGTCTCGCAAAATCGCGGGCACAGTGCGGGCGGGCGTTGCGATCACCGCCAGTTCCACCCCTTCGGGCAGGTCAGCGGCTTTGGCAAAACAGGTCACCTCCCCCAGCAGTTTATGCTTGGGGTTCACCGGGTAAATCGCGCCCTTAAAGCCCCCGGACAACAGGTTCGCATAGGTCAGCGCGCCAACCGATTTGCTGGTCACACTGGCGCCAAACACAGCCACGGATTTCGGATTAAAAAGGGTGTTGAGCGGATGGGCGTCCATGGCTCTCTCCTATGTCGGGGCGAAAGATGCCCACCGACCATTATACATTCGCCTGATACTTAGTTATTTTGGACGCATTTGCATTGATATCCATCAACATTTGCGCGCGACCGTGAGCAAAGCGCTGGTTTCACCTGACGAAGGCCCGCTGCGACAAAAGGTCAAGAGCAATCACCGCTGCCAAAGGCAACTTGCCCGCGCCTAAACAGCACAATACTGTCGCGACAGGGGTAAAAAGCAAAGGATCTTGAGATGACGACTTATAACGTACCCGACATGAGCTGCGGCCATTGCAAAGCGTCAATCACCGATGCGCTGATGGCCAAGGATGGCACCGTTGAACTCGCCTTTGACATGGACAATCGTTTGCTCACCGTCGCGGGGCTAGAGGCTGATCAGGTGATTGAGCTGTTGGATGAGATTGGGTTTCCTGCCACTGCTGCATAAACGGGGCAACCTACGGGCGCTCGCCCCGAAGGCTCCCCTGCCTTTTCCTCTTTCACTAAATATCCCCGCCGGAGGCACAAAAACTGCTCGACCTAAAGCGTTTCCAGTTTTCATTGCGGCATCCGTCATCGCTTTTTGCGTTTGAG
>DDMF01000020.1:11870-12641 GCA_002340515.1 Rhodobacteraceae bacterium UBA2553
GTGAACTGGAAACGCTCTAGGCACATAAAAAAAGCCCCCGCAAAGGCGAGGGCTTTTTAAGCTTAAAAGGCGCGTTAGCGCAGGTGACAGGCGACCTGTTGCCCGTTGCCGCGATCTGTCAGCGGTGGTTTTGCCTGACCGCAGATCTCTTTGGCATGGGGGCAGCGGGTGCGGAATACACAGCCCGACGGTGGGTTCAGCGGCGACGGAAGGTCCGCATCCAAGATCATCACCTTTTTTGACGCTTCTGCCTTGGGATCCGGGATCGGAACCGCCGAGATCAGCGCCTCGGTGTACGGGTGACCGGGCGCGCGATAAAGCTGATCAGACTCGCTGATCTCCATCACATTGCCCAGGTAAAGCACCATCACGCGGGTCGAGATATGTTTTACCACAGACAGGTCATGCGCGATGAAAATAAGACTCAGCCCCATCTCTTCTTGCAGTTCCATCAAAAGGTTAATCACCTGCGCCTGAATGGACACGTCAAGCGCCGACACTGGTTCGTCACAGATGATCATCTTGGGTTTCACCACCAAGGCCCGCGCAATACCGATCCGCTGACATTGCCCGCCTGAAAATTCATGCGGNNTGCGGATAACGGTTGATCATATTGGGCAGAATGCCAACACGATCCAGCACTTCACGCACGCGGATTTTCACCTCGGATCCGGACAGGTCCGGAAAATGCGTTTTCAGCGGTTCCGCCACGATCTGGCCAATGGTCATGCGCGGGTTCAGGGACGCCAATGGATCCTGAAAGATCATCTG
>DDMF01000020.1:12733-12859 GCA_002340515.1 Rhodobacteraceae bacterium UBA2553
CCCAGCCATATTGCAGTGCCGGCTTCTGCAGGAACCATCCGCATAATCGCGCGGGCGAGTGTGGACTTTCCGCATCCACTTTCGCCAACGATGCCAAGGGTTTCACCGGGCATCAGATCAAAGTCG
>DDMF01000019.1:0-369 GCA_002340515.1 Rhodobacteraceae bacterium UBA2553
ACGTGAAGGGGTTGTCGCCCCCGCCGCCGACGGGCTTTTGCCCAGTGAACAGTTAGTACTGATCAATGCCGACGCCCGCGCCCTGATGGCCCGCCAGCAAGCCACCTTTGAGGACCTGACCGGGCTGATGCGCGACATGGGCATTTCCATCGTCAGCCGCACCGATCTGACCAAAGAGGACAAGGCCCATCTGGATCAGGTGTTTCTGACCCAGGTTTTCCCGGTGCTCAGCCCACTGGCCATTGACCCAGCGCACCCGTTTCCGTTCATCCCGAACACCGGGTTCTCATTGGCGTTGCAATTGGAACGCGCCTCGGACAAGCAAAAGCTCAAGGCGCTTTTGCCGATCCCACAACAGATCAACCGCCA
>DDMF01000019.1:385-2339 GCA_002340515.1 Rhodobacteraceae bacterium UBA2553
GTGCGCCTGCCCGCACCCGAAGGTCAGGCGCGTTTTCTACCGCTTGAGGATCTGTTGCTGGTGCATCTAAGCAGCCTGTTTCCCGGCTATGTGGAAAAGGGAAGCTGCGCGTTTCGTATCCTGCGCGACAGCGACCTTGAGGTCGAGGATGAGGCCGAAGATCTGGTGCGCGAATTTGAAACCGCCCTGAAACGGCGCCGCCGCGGCGAAGTGGTGCGGATGAAAATCACCGCCGGTGCGCCGGACGTTCTGATGAGCATGATCAAACGCGAACTGAAGGTCACCGATGACGAGGTGGTCGAGGTGGACGGCATGATCGGCATGGCCGATCTGAGCGAGCTTGTGCAAAATGACCGCAACGACCTTTTGTGGCCCAGCTTCACCCCTCGCGTGCCCGAACGGGTGCAGGATCACGAAGGCGATATGTTCGCGGCCATCCGCCAAAAAGACATGCTGCTGCATCACCCATACGAGACATTTGACATGGTGGTGCGCTTTCTCAATCAGGCCGCGCGCGACCCTGATGTAGTGGCAATCAAGCAAACGCTTTACCGCACATCTCATGACAGTCCGATCGTCACCGCGCTATGTGAAGCGGCGGAAGAGGGTAAATCTGTCACCGCGTTGGTGGAGCTGAAAGCCCGCTTTGACGAGGCGGCCAATATTCGCCAATCGCGCCGGTTGGAACGCGCCGGCGCCCATGTGGTCTATGGGTTTATCAACTATAAAACCCATGCCAAAATCTCGATTGTGGTGCGCCGCGAAGGGGACCAGCTGGTCACCTATACCCATTTTGGCACCGGCAATTACCACCCAATCACGGCCCGCGTTTATACCGATCTTAGCCTCTTTACCTGCGATGCCGCTTTGGGGCGTGATGCAACGCGGGTGTTCAACTACCTGTCCGGCTATGCAGAGCCACGAGCCCTTGAAAATCTGGCGATTTCCCCGCTTAATCTGAAATCCAGCCTGATCAACCGCATCAACCGCGAGGCAGAGTATGCCCGCGCGGGCAAGCCTGCTGAGATTTGGGCCAAGATGAATTCACTGGTCGAACCCGATGTGATCGACGCGCTTTATCAAGCCTCACAAGATGGGGTGAAAATCAGCCTTGTGGTGCGCGGTATTTGTGGCCTCAGGCCCGGCATCAAAGGCCTGTCAGAAAACATCCGCGTGAAATCCATCGTTGGGCGTTTTCTGGAACATTCCCGCATCGTTTGCTTTGGCAACGGCCACGGATTGCCCGCCAAGAAAGCCAAGGTTTATATCTCCTCCGCTGACTGGATGGGGCGCAACCTGAACCGCCGGGTGGAAACTTTGGTCGAGATCAAGAACGCGACCGTCAAGGCGCAGATCGTCTATCAGGTCATGGCAGCGAACCTTGCGGATGTGGCGCAAAGCTGGGTCATGGGGCCGGATGGCAATTTTAGTCGCGCGGATTTGACCGAGCTGGACCACCCGTTCAATTGCCACCGCTTCTTCATGGAAAACCCATCCCTGTCGGGTCGCGGGTCAGCAGGCGCGGCGGATGTCCCTGAACTGGCGCACAGCCCGGACGACGCGCCGCAGGACGTGGCTGGCAATTGACCCACGTTGGGGTTTCAGGCCATAGTCACGCGAATAAGACGGGGGAAACAGGCATGAATACAAAGACTTCCGTCGATGACTGGGGGCCGTTTGGCCGCCCAATCTTTGAGGATCCCTCGGCCCGTGCGCTGGCCCGCGTAGGGGTGGTCGATGTGGGGTCGAACTCGGTGCGCATGGTGGTGTTTGACGGCGCGGCGCGCTCGCCTGCCTATTTTTTCAACGAAAAAATCCTTTGCGGCCTTGGCACCGGGCTTGCACAAACCGGACATTTGCACCCGGAAGGCCGCGTGCGCGCCTTGGCTGCAATTAGACGATTTCAACTTTTGGCCGAGGGGATGCATTTACCCCCCCTGACCGCTGTCGCCAC
>DDMF01000019.1:2382-3777 GCA_002340515.1 Rhodobacteraceae bacterium UBA2553
GCCGCAGTGCGAGAAGCCAGCGATGGTCCAGCATTTTGCGCCGAGGTCTTGCGCGAAACGGGGCTGAAACTTTACGTCATCAACGGCGAAGAAGAGGCGCGGCTGTCGGCGCAGGGTGTGCTTTTGGGCTGGCCCGACGCCAAGGGGCTGATGTGCGATATTGGCGGCAGCTCGCTTGAGCTGGCCGAGATCGCCGGGGGGCAAGTCGGCAAGCGCGTCACCTCTGCGCTTGGTCCGCTGAAGCTTGCGGATATTCCCGGTGGCAAGAAAGGTCTGAAGGCAGAAATCGAACGGGTCGTGGAGGAACTGGCGGCCGAGATGGGGACAAACCATCATCGCCTCTATCTGGTGGGCGGCAGTTGGCGGGCCATCGCACGGCTGGACATGGCGCGCCGCGGTTATCCGCTAACGGTGTTGCATGAATACCGTATGTCACAGAAATCCCTGCAAAAAACACTTCGCTGGATCGACGAGGTGGATCTTGAGGAGGTGCGATTGCGCACCGGTACATCCGCCACACGTATGGCTTTGGTGCCCATTGCGGCGTTGGTTTTAAAACGGTTGATCCGGGTGTTTCGCCCCAAGGAAATCGCCATCAGTTCATATGGTATTCGCGAAGGGATGCTCTATGAACAAATGCCCGCGCGCATTCGCAAACGCGACCCTTTGATCGAAGCCTGCCGATTTGCGGAACAAAAAGACGCGCGCACCCCGGGTTTTGGTAAGGCGCTGTATGAATTTCTCACCCCGCTTTACAAATCCGCCAATTCCGATCGGCGTCGCATCGTCAAAGCCGCGTGTTTGCTGCATGATGTCAGCTGGCGCGCACATCCCGATTACCGGCATGAGGTGTGTTTTGACAACGCCACCCGCGCCAATTTGGGCGGTTTGACCCATGAGGAGCGGGTGTTTCTGGGGCTGGCGCTGTTGCACCGATATAAAAACAGCCGCGTGGGCTCTCGGTTCGAACCCCTGTTCACCATTCTCAGCGAAAAAGCCATGTCGCAGGCCGAGGTTCTGGGCAAAGCGATGCGTTTTGGGGCGATGTTTGCGGTGGACGGTCCGCAGGAAAAAGCCGAATTGCGCTGGTTTCCACAGAAACGCGAATTGCATTTACGCCTGACCCATGAGGCGCGCGACCTTTACGGCGAGGTGGCGCAGGCCCGTTTTCAATCTTTGGCGGATGCGCTGGCGGCACAGCCTGTGGTGAAAACATTGCGCGAGCGCGGCCCCGCGCTTTGATTGCAATTGACAGACTCAGTTTGATCCGTCACCGATTGGGGTGAAATGGTTCCCGGGCGTGCCCGGGTGAAAAGGGAATGTGGTGCGGCCTGCATCTTTCGACATTGTCGATCGACCACGGCCAAGTCCACAACTGCCCCCGCAACTGTAAGC
>DDMF01000019.1:3858-4338 GCA_002340515.1 Rhodobacteraceae bacterium UBA2553
GCCTATAAACTCAACCCGGGCGGGGTGCCCCGGACGGAGGATGTGACGGCATCGCCGCCCTTTCCCGCCCATTCCCCGCACCTACGCGCGGAGGGCGTTATGAACCGGATCCAGACAAAAGACACATCACTTTGGTCCCCCAAACAGGGCGACCACACATCGCAGCAGATGGTATTATGCACCATTTGCCCGCATAAAGGCACCGCCTGTCAGGAAGGTTTTACGCTGATGGCGCGGCTGCAGAAATCCATCGAAGCGGCGGGCAACAGCTTGGCTCCAGATTTTGAGATCTCGGGCTATGCGGAATTAACCGGCTGTGACCGGCGTTGTCTGTTGGCCTATCATGGCACCAAAGATGAGACCTATCTGTTTGGCGATATTGAAAAAGATGCCGATATCCCAGCCCTTGTGGATTATGCACAAACCCATCAGGTGCCGCTTAATCGCGGTGACATCCCACCTGTTCCGGCCAGCCTGACC
>DDMF01000019.1:4364-10165 GCA_002340515.1 Rhodobacteraceae bacterium UBA2553
GCCAGTGTCATGGCAATGGGTCACGGCCACTCAATCGCATAAGACAACCGGGCGGCGCGGCTAAAGCTCCGTTTCGCCCGGCAGCTTGTCTTCGGGCAGAACAGGGATTTTGCGTCGGATGATAATGTCCCCATTGGGCAGGGTTTCTGGCGGGTGATAAGCGGTCATATCTTCCATCTCACGCAGCAAATCCTGCCAGCCTTCCGCCAAATCTTCGGCGATGGGGGCCATTTCCGTCGCCAAGCCATCCAGCAGCAATTGAAAGCCGCGCGACATCAGGTCTGCGCCTTCTTTCAGTTCGTCCTTGCCGTCATCAGCAGACAGGGAAGAGGCGGTTCCAAGGGCGATGATCCCGGCCAAAACGGTGTGTTTTGCAATCTGTTTCATGGGATGAATATGGGGAAAAGGATGGGGGATTCCAAGAGCGGCGCGCGAACCCGTGCTTAAAGATCAATATCCACGGTGACGGGAAAGTGGTCAGACGCCGCCAAAAGCGCTTCGCGCAGCACCTCAGAACGATAGCAATCCGGGTCATCAAACGGGTGCCAGATCCGCCATTGTGGCGCGTATTCGCGAAGGTCAGGCGACACCATGATATAGTCCAAAAGCGCCTGTAAATATCTCTTTTCGCGTGGAATATAGAAACGAGAGGACACCGGCCGCGCGCCCATGCGCCGCGACAGCGCCATGCGCGCGTGGGGGTCAAACATGCATGGCACATCCCCCTCGCCCATCACAATCTCTACCCCGGATCGCCCGAACAGTTTTTCATATTCATCCAACCCTGGACCATCGTTGAAATCGCCCAGTACAATCAGCGGATCATTCTTGGCGAGGTGGTAATCAACGCGCTTTCGGATCCAGATACATTGCGCCATTTGTTTGCGGCGGTTCTCAATCGAAATCCGCGTGGCTTCGGCGGCGTTTCGCGCGCCATGCGGGGCCTTGGATTTCACATGCACACCAACCAAACGCAGCTGTTTACCCGTGGCTTTCACCGTCAACGCCACCTCAAGCGGGGGTTTGGAAAACACCACATCCTCGGGGCTGGCATCGGTATCCAGATCCAGCCGGAAACTGCCATCAAATCGCGGGGCTGGCCCCGGTTCTTTCTCGCCAATGGGATCGTGATACGCGCTGAGTTTTTGGGGGTCGTAGAGCAGCGCAATTTCTTGCTGGGTGTCATTGGCAAAGCCAATCAACGCCTTATTCGCGCGCAGTTTAAAGATCCGCGCAAAGGTCTCGAGCGCTTTTATTGTTGAACGCTCGCGACCCTCATCCGGGGCTTCGACAACCATGATCGCATCGGCATCCAGCACCTTAAACACCACGCTTGCGGCCTTCAGTTGCACCTTGCGGCTGACCCCGCGCCGGCTGGCCAATTCCTCATCTGCCAAAACCTGCCCATCATCGTCAAACAATGTGTTGAACCATTCGACGTTGTAGGTGGCGATCCTCATCAGGATTTCGCTTGGGGCTGGCGCGCGTTGATTTCTTCCCACGCACGGTTCACCGCGATCAGGCGTTTTTCGGCAAGTTTAATCGCCTCTTCCGGTACGCCGCGGGCAATCATCCGGTCGGGGTGGCTGTTGCGCACTTCTTGCCGCCAGATCTTGCGGATCTCAGCCATGTCCATCTCCGGCTTTGCCCCCAGCACCTGATAGGGGCACGGGTCGGCATCCTGAACAAAGCGTGCGCGCAGGGCAAAAAACTGTTCATCCGGCATCCCGAAGATGGTCGCCACATGTTGAAGGAATTCATTTTCATTGGGATGATATTCACCGTCCGCCACGGCAATGAAGAAAAGCCCCTCCATCAAATCGCACAATGCGGGGTCGCCGGGGCCAAACATGTCAGCAATGCGTTTGGCGTAAAGCTCAAATCCGGCGACATCTGTACGCGCGAGGTTAAAGACACGGGCCGCTTGCTTTTCTTCGTCTTGCGGGATGGTGAACACTTCGCGAAAGGCGGATACCTCATCGCGCGTGACCAGCCCGTCGGCCTTGGCCATCTTGGCACCAAGTGCAATGACAGCAATCGCAAAACCGGCAGAGCGTTCTGGCGGCGTGCGTAAATTGGCAAAAACCTCCGACAGGCCTTCGCCTTTGGCAAGCGCGGCAAGCGCGTCTGATATGCGGGTCCAGATTGACATGAGGCATTGTTAACGCAGATAAATGGCGCTGTCACAAGAGTTTCTGCATCAACACAAGATCGTGCCACTGATCAAATTTGCGGCCCGCCTGGGGCACCACACCCACGTTAACGTACCCCATGGCGGCATGAAACGGCACCCCCATCGGATTGGAGGCAGACACGCCGGCAATCATCGAATGAACCAGTTGGGCGCGCGCGTGATCTTCAACCGCCTGCATCAATTTGCGCCCAAGCCCTTTGCCGCGCGCCTCGGGCGCCAACATGATGGTGTGTTCTTTGGTGTGGGCATAGCCAATGCCCGCACGAAAATCGCCATAGCCCGCAAAGCCCACGACCTGCCCGGCCACCTCTGCCACGAAAAACGCGTCATAGGCGGTGACGGCTTTGGCCACTTCACTGGCGGTTTTCTCGACCGAATTAAAGGTGATCAGCGTCTCGCGGATGGCGAGGTTCCAAAGGGCGCGGATTGCATCTGTGTCGTCAGAGGTCGCGGCGCGGATCATAGTTGGATCAGTCCTTTTGGCGTATCAATCCAAGCGCGCAGCCCCGATGTACCGGAATGCACCGAAAGGCGGTCATCTTTGACCAAGGGGGCAAGCGCGACAGAGAGTGCTTCGGCCTCGGGATGGGTGATTTCGAGGGCCGCGAGGCGCAGGCCATGATCGGGCAATTTAGGTGCTGGGTCAGCGCCTTGCCAGCTCAGCATGCCCGGCGCACAGGCGGAAAATGGCAAACGCCCATCTTCCGGCACGGCCATCTGCCAGCGATATTCCCCGCGTCTCAGGTCGTGAATTTGCCCGGTGCCATCCGGCGCGCGGTGCAGCGCCTTTTCCAGATCCGGCACGCGCACCACCCAATTGGTCAGCCGCGCGTCACCGGTGAAATAATCAAGATCAAACCAGCGGGGATGGGGCGGCTGGCGCGCATCTGGATTGACCGAAATCACTTCGAGATAGCAGTCTGGCCCCAAGGAAAGCAGGCGATTATGGGTGCCCATCAGCGGATGCTCGCCCCCAGTTGCCATCTCAACCCCAAGCGTTTCTTCAACAAAGGCGACGCCTTCGGCAAGGGTGGCGGATGACACCACAAGATGATCAATTTGTCCCAGCGCCATGGAATGCTCCTTTGGCGAAACGCATTTGTTCTGGGAAGGAAGCTGGCGGGAAATGCCGCCAGCTTCAAGTGCTTTGTTGCCCGGTTAGGGCTTAGGTCAAGATCAACCCCGCGAGCCGATCAGCTTCAAGACCTCCTGGGCGGCATCCGGGATATTGGTGCCAGGCCCGAAGATGGCTTTTACGCCATTGTCATAGAGGTATTGGTAGTCTTGCTGCGGGATCACGCCGCCGCAGATCACGATGATCTCTTCTGCGCCCTGCTCTTTCAACGCTTTCACCAGCTGTGGGGCCAACGTCTTGTGACCTGCCGCTTGCGACGAGATCCCAACGATGTGCACGTCGTTGTCGATGGCATCTTGTGCGGCTTCATCCGGGGTTTGAAAGAGCGGACCCACGTCCACATCAAAGCCAATATCCGCAAAGGCGGTGGCGATGACTTTGGCGCCACGGTCATGACCGTCTTGGCCCATTTTCACCACCAACATACGCGGGCGGCGGCCTTCGGCCTCAGCAAACTCTTCCACTGACTTCTGGATTTTCGCAAACCCTTCGTCGCCTTCATAGGCCGCACCGTAAACGCCCGCGAGGGTTTTCACTTCGGCACGGTGGCGGCCGAACTCATCTTCCATAGCCATGCTGATCTCTCCGACTGTTGCGCGCGCACGGGCCGCTTCCACGGCGCCTTCCAAGAGGTTTCCGCCCTCTTTGGCGCGACGGGTAAGTTCGGACAACGCGGCCTGACAGGCGGCCTCGTCCCGTGTGGCCCGGATGGTTTCAAGCCGGGCGATTTGGCTGTCACGCACGGCCATATTGTCCACATCAAGAATTTCAATGGGGTCTTCTTTGGCCAGCTTGTGTTTGTTCACACCGACAATAACTTCGTCACCTTTGTCGATATTGGCCTGACGTTTGGCAGCGGATTCCTCAATCCGCAGTTTCGGCATGCCCGAGGCGACCGCCTTGGTCATCCCGCCCATCTCTTCGACCTCTTCCATCAAAGCCCAAGCTTTGTTGATCAGCTCGTCGGTCAGGCTTTCGACGTAATAAGAGCCCGCAAGTGGATCGACCACATTGGTGATCCCTGTTTCTTCTTGCAGAATAATTTGCGTGTTGCGCGCGATCCGGGCTGAGAAATCTGTGGGCAAAGCGATGGCTTCATCCAGCGCGTTGGTGTGCAGCGATTGGGTGCCGCCCAAAGCGGCTGACATCGCCTCATAGGCGGTGCGGATCACGTTGTTATAGGGGTCTTGTTCCTGCAAACTCACACCAGAGGTCTGGCAATGGGTGCGCAGCATTTTCGAGCGTTCAGATTTCGCCCCAAACTCGGTCATCACGCGGTGCCACAGGGTGCGGGCCGCGCGCAGTTTCGCGGCTTCCATAAAGAAGTTCATGCCGATGGCAAAAAAGAACGACAGGCGACCGGCGAATTTATCCACGTCCATGCCAGCTTCAATCGCCGCGCGCACATATTCACGACCATCCGCCAGCGTATAGGCCAGTTCCTGCACAAGGTTCGCGCCCGCCTCTTGCATGTGATAGCCAGAGATCGAGATCGAGTTGAATTTCGGCATCTCATTTGAGGTATATTCGATAATGTCGGAAATGATCCGCATCGAGGGTTCTGGCGGGTAAATATAGGTGTTGCGCACCATGAACTCTTTCAGAATATCGTTCTGAATGGTGCCTGCCAGCAGCGATTTGTCGTGACCTTGTTCTTGGCCCGCAACGATGTAATTGGCCAGGATCGGAATAACGGCCCCGTTCATCGTCATCGACACCGAAACCTTATCCAGCGGAATACCATCAAAGAGGATTTTCATGTCTTCAACACTGTCGATCGCGACGCCAGCCTTGCCCACGTCGCCCACCACACGAGGGTGATCACTGTCATATCCACGGTGGGTCGCGAGGTCGAAGGCCACCGACACACCCTGTTGACCCGCGGCCAGATTGCGACGGTAAAAGGCGTTGCTTTCCTCAGCGGTGGAAAAGCCCGCATATTGGCGAATGGTCCAGGGACGACCCGCATACATGGTCGCTTTTACGCCGCGCGTGAAGGGGCCGACACCGGGAATGCCGTCCATATGCTCAAGATCCTTGGTGTCCTCCGCCGTATAAAGCGGTTTCACATCAATGCCTTCCAGCGTTTGCCAGTTCAGATCCTCTAGCGGGCGACCGCGCAGTTCTTTTTCGGCCAGGTCTTTCCATTTGGCTGTATCGCTCATGGCGTCATCCTTTCTTTTGCCCGCAGGTCCGGGCCTATCTTGTGCCGTCAACGGGGATCTAAAGCGGATCCCCAGCGGCGAAAAACAATTTGCGCGCGTCATGGTCGAGCACCATCACGCCCCCAAGTTCAGCCGAATAGGCCAAAAGCGCACCACGGCGGGTCATGGCATTGCCGAACTCCGCCGCCAGCGTTGTATCGAGACAAGGGCCAACCAATGCAGCGGCGGCCAAAGCCTGTTTGCCAAAGGCCCCATCCGGGGTCAGCAGCATCGCGTCGGTCAGGTCATGCGGCGAGGCCCCTGACGC
>DDMF01000019.1:10184-11379 GCA_002340515.1 Rhodobacteraceae bacterium UBA2553
GGCGAGGCCGTTAGCGCAAGATCCGGGCTGACAGAATTGTTGCGCGCCCGAAACACCGCTGCGGTGCAATTTCGGCGGCTTTCAAACGCCAATGTGTCGCCAAGCTGGAACCACGCCGACAGGTCGGACCGCAGCGCCCCTTCGCGGTGCATATTGCAACCGCCCAGCACCATCAGGGACGCAAGCGCAATCCCTGCGCCCCCTCTGGGCATATACCGGGCGGATGCCAACATCGTTTATTCGAACTCCATGATCACTTCGTCGACCGCAAGGCTGTCGCCTGCGCCCGCGTTGATCTTGGTCACGGTGCCCTTTTTCTCAGCGCGCAGGATGTTTTCCATCTTCATCGCCTCGATGGTGCAAAGCGCCTGGCCTTCTTGCACTTCATCACCCACTGCGACGTCCAGTTTCACAACCAGACCCGGCATCGGGCAAAGCAGCATTTTCGACGTATCAGGCGCCACTTTTTCCGGCATCAAACGGGCCAGTTCAGCCTGACGCGGGGTGCGCACGCGCACGCTCAGATCCGCCCCACGTGAGCGCATCCGGAAGCCCGACGTGATCTTGTCGACCTTCAGAACCAATGGATCACCATTCACATCCAGACGCGCCAAGCTGTCACCCGGTGTCCATTTCGATGCCACACGCAATTTGGTGCCATCTTCGAACTTAACGGTGGAGCCCTTTTTGTCGGCTTTTATTTTCACTGCAAATTCAACACCTTGCAGGGAAACTACCCATTTCTTGCCGACTTTACGTTCGTGGTTATCCATCCGACCAGAGATACGGGTGCGGCGAATTTCGGCCACGCGGTACATGGCGGCGGCAGAAGCTGCGATCCGTTGCAGTGCCTCCTCAGGCAATTCAACCCCTTCAAACCCGTCAGGATATTGCTCTTCGATAAAGGCGGTGGTCATGTCGCCTTTGATAAAGATCGGATGATCCATCACGGCGGACAGGAACGGCAGGTTGTGGCCAATGCCTTCGACCTCAAAGCTATCAAGTGCCACCCGCATCGCTTCAATCGCATCATCACGGGTTGGCGCCCAGGTGCAAAGCTTGGCGATCATCGGATCGTAGTACATTGAGATCTCGCCGCCTTCAAAAACGCCGGTGTCATTGCGCACCGCGATGCCTTTGCCATTTGGCGCGTCACCTTGCCATTTGTCATTGTCCAAAAGCGGACCAGCGGCTT
>DDMF01000019.1:11408-29620 GCA_002340515.1 Rhodobacteraceae bacterium UBA2553
TTCAGCGGGCGGACGATAGGCGGTCAAACGACCAATTGAGGGCAAGAACCCGCGATAGGGGTCTTCGGCATAAAGCCGGTTTTCAATCGCCCAGCCGTTCAGTTTGATGTCGTCCTGCGTGATCGACAGCTTCTCGCCATTTGCGACCCGGATCATCTGTTCCACAAGGTCAACACCGGTGATCAGCTCGGTCACGGGGTGTTCCACCTGAAGGCGTGTGTTCATCTCAAGGAAATAGAAATTCTTGTCGCCATCCACGATGAATTCCACGGTCCCAGCGGAGGCGTAATCCACGGCTTGCGCCAAGGCCACAGCCTGTTCGCCCATGGCTTTGCGGGTTTTCTCGTCCAAAAACGGGCTTGGCGCTTCTTCCACAACTTTTTGCTGACGGCGCTGGATCGAACACTCGCGTTCACCCAGATAGATACCGTTGCCGTGGCTGTCGCAAAGCACCTGAATTTCGATGTGGCGCGGTTGGGTGATGAATTTTTCGATGAAAATCCGGTCATCGCCAAAGCTGTTCGCGGCTTCGTTTTTCGACGATTGGAACCCTTCGCGGGCCTCGTCATCATTCCACGCAATCCGCATGCCTTTGCCGCCGCCACCGGCCGAGGCTTTGATCATCACCGGATAGCCAACCTGGTTGGAGATTTTCACCGCCTCTTCGGCGTCTTCGATCAACCCCATGTAACCGGGCACGGTCGACACGCCGGCCTCTTGGGCGATTTTCTTCGAGGTGATCTTGTCACCCATCTTTTCAATTGCGCCCACTGGTGGCCCAACAAAAGCGACGCCTTCAGCGGCCAGCGCCGTTGCGAATTTCGAGTTTTCGGACAGGAAACCATAGCCGGGATGCACGGCTTGCGCACCAGACGACCTGATTGCCTCCATCACCTTATCAATGACAATATAGGACTGATTGGCCGGGGGCGGGCCGATGTGAACCGCCTCATCCGCCATTTTCACATGAAGCGCGCTTTTATCCGCATCTGAATAAATCGCAACGGTCTGAATGCCCATTTTACGAGCGGTCTTGATCACGCGGCAGGCGATCTCGCCCCGGTTTGCAATCAGGATCTTGTTGAACATGTCCTGTCCCTTCTTCATGTGGTGGCAAGGGGCATGGCCCCTGGCACATTGGCAACAAAAAACCCACCAGAGGGCAAACCTCTGGCGGGCATATTCAAACGCGGGACACCAATGGCGGCCCACATATTCTTTTTTACGGTCTTAGTGTCTGTGCAAAGATCAGTTACAGAACCTGACGCCGAGATCGTCGCAAAGCGCACCTGCGCCCGCGCCAATGATCGCACCGGTAAGCAGGTTGCCACTGGTTGCTTGCGCAACCACGGCGCCCGTGGCCGCACCGGCCCCCGCCCGTTCAAGGTCATTCCACTGACATCCCGCCAGTACGGCAAGCGCACAGGCGCCCATAACGACTTTTGTGCCGACTTTGGGGGCGAATTTCGCAATTTGCATTTTTGACTGCCTCGTTTTGTCTTATTATTAGCACCTATAGTGCCAAGGCCGTCATGATTTGCAAAGCGATATTGTTGGGGCTGGACCGGGCGGGCGCAATCATGCGCAGCACCACGTTTAGGCGCAGCACCAGTATCGCAAAAGAAACCCGGCTCGGACCAAAAGGTCCGAAACCGGGGAGAAGAAGGGGAAGGGTAGTGGCTCTTGCAAGCCACAGCAAAACGCGGGGATTGTGCGCTTGCTTGATTAAGAGATTGGCACACCACAGGCCGGATACAAGAGGCCCATGACGAAGACTTCGCCATTTGGGCCGGTTCTTGCCGGTTTTGGAGAGGGCCAAGCAAATTCATGCCTAAAAGCCCTCTTCTTCGTCAAAATCCACGTCCGGAAACGCCGCGCGGGCGCGGTCAATGTCCAGAACCAGCATTGCCTCATAGCTTGCGGGATCAAAGGGATCCTCGGCAGGGACCACCTCGCGGCCAAAGAGCCAGCTCAGACGGCCCGCATCCAGATTGCCGCGCTCAAACGGCTGATCGCCGAAGTTTTCCCACAGCGCTTTGACAAAGCCCTGATCCGCGCGGCGATCGGCCGGACGGCGATCCGCAAACCGTTCGCGCGCCTTCAGGGGCGTGGCCCCGTCTTTCGCGGCACGGCGCAGGACAAATTGAAAATCGGTTCCAGGCAAACGCCCGGGGAACCCTTTGTGTTTCAGCATATATGGCAATGCCATTAGAAGCCCTCCCAGAAACAGGCCCCATCCTCGGGGCGATAGGCCTCGAAATACTGGGTTGCGTCGGGATCGGCCACACCGAACTCGACCTCACGGTCAGAAAGCACGATAATTATCTGATCCGGCATCTCGCCGGGGGCCACCACGATCCAAGGCAGCACATAATCCTGACACAGCGCTGCCATGTCTTCTTCAGCCTGTGAAAAGACCACATTGCCCTTATTGCGGGCAATGCCGGGGGCCAGAAAGCGATAGCGTATGGCGGTTCCAGCGGCACTTTCTTCGCCCCGGATCACATCCAGAAACGAGATTTCTTGGCCCGAGGGAACCGTGATGACGAAATCAGGATCCCACGCCTCATCTTTGGCAAACGCAGGTTTGGCAAACGCAGGCGCAGACAACGCCCCGGCAAGGGTCAAGCTTAGGGTCAGGGCAACCAATGCTCCTGCCCTGCCGTGCCCCTTACGGGTTCGATATGTCTGCGCCAACGTCATGTTTTCATCGTCTCCGGTTCAGCCTTACAATGGAATATTGTCGTGCTTTTTCCATGGGTTCTCGAGTTTTTTACCCCGAAGCGAGGCAAAGGCGCGGCTCACGCGCATCCGCGTTGAGCGGGGCTGGATCACCTCGTCGATAAAGCCGCGTTCAGCCGCCACAAACGGGTTGGCAAAACGATCTTCGTAATCGGCGGTGCGCTGTGCGATTTTCTCGGGGTCATTCAATTCGGAGCGATAGAGGATTTCCGTCGCGCCTTTGGCCCCCATCACCGCAATCTGCGCCTTGGGCCACGCATAGTTGAAATCACCGCGCAGGTGCTTGGACGCCATCACGTCATAAGCCCCACCGTAAGCTTTGCGGGTGATTACCGTCACTTTCGGAACGGTCGCTTCGCCGTAAGCAAACAACAGTTTCGCACCATGTTTGATCACGCCACCATATTCCTGAGAAGTCCCGGGCAAAAAGCCAGGTACGTCAACCAGCGTCAGGATCGGGATTTCAAACGCATCGCAAAAGCGCACAAACCGCGCCGCTTTGCGCGAGCTGTCGATGTCGAGACACCCGGCCAGAACCATCGGTTGGTTGGCCACAACACCCACGGTCTGCCCCTCAAGGCGGATATAGCCGGTGATGATGTTCTTGGCGTAATCTTCCTGAATTTCAAAGAAGTCGCCCTCATCCGCCAGCTTGGTAATCAGCTCTTTCATGTCATAAGGCGCGTTCGGGTTTTCCGGCACCAAAGTGTCAAGGCTTTCCTCAATGCGGCCCGGTTCATCAAAGAACGGGCGCACGGGGGCTTTTTCACGGTTGTTGAGCGGCAGGAAATCCACCAAGCGGCGCACTTCTGACAGGGCTTCGACGTCATTTTCAAACGCACCATCCGCGACAGAGGATTTTTTGGTGTGAGTCGAGGCGCCGCCAAGCTCCTCTGCGGTCACGACCTCATTGGTCACGGTTTTCACCACATCAGGCCCGGTCACGAACATGTAAGACGTGTCTTTAACCATGAAGATAAAGTCGGTCATCGCGGGCGAATAGACCGCCCCACCGGCACATGGCCCCATGATCACCGAAATCTGCGGCACCACGCCCGAGGCCATAATGTTCTTTTGGAACACTTCCGCATAGCCCGCCAAAGAGGCCACGCCTTCTTGAATTCGCGCACCACCTGAATCGTTGATCCCAATCACCGGCGCGCCATTTTGCATCGCCATGTCCATGATCTTGCAGATCTTTTCCGCGTGCGTTTCAGACAGCGAGCCACCAAACACGGTGAAATCCTGCGAGAACACATAGACCAAGCGGCCATTGATGGTGCCCCACCCGGTGACCACACCGTCGCCTGCGGGCTTGTCTGCCTCCATACCAAATTCGGTACAGCGGTGGGTTTTGAACATGTCGAACTCTTCAAACGAGCCCTCGTCCAGCAAGAGTTCAACCCGCTCACGCGCGGTTAATTTGCCCTTGGCATGTTGGCTGTCGATCCGACGCTGACCGCCACCAAGGCGGGCTTTCTCACGGCGGTCTTCCAGTTCCTGAAGGATATCTTTCATCTGGCGGCACTCCTTGATTTGTGGGCAAACTAGCCGGTTTTACCATGATGCGGAAGGAAAATAGGGCGAATTTGCATAATTGTTGCAATGCATCTTTTGCAAATTGAATATTTGCAAATATCGTAAGCCGTGATGCCCCCGTAACTCAAATTGATTGGACAGCCCCGGCCCAGCCCCCTAGCCATTGCATATGCAATCATTTCAAGCACCTTCTCAGGGGCCCAAACGGTTTATGGACCCTTGCAGCCCGCCCCATGTCTTTACATTGACCTTTGTGGCCGCCGCGGCCGCCATGTCGATGAATGTCTTTCTGCCGTCACTGCCGGGCATGGCGCTGTATTTTAAGACGGATTACCATGTGGTGCAGCTGTCTGTGGCGCTGTATTTACTTGTGAACGCGGTGATGCAAATCATTGTCGGGCCGTTGTCGGATCGCTTTGGCCGCCGCCCTGTCGTGCTTTACGGGTTTTTTATCTATATCCTGGCCTCGGTTGGCTGCGTTTTCGCCCCCAACATCACCACATTCCTGATCTTTCGCATGTTACAAGCAACCGTTGTGGCCGGCATGGTGCTGTCGCGCGCCACAGTGCGCGATATGGTGCCGGACGCACAGGCCGCGTCGATGATTGGCTATGTGACCATGGGCATGTCGATTGTGCCGATGATTGGCCCCTCTATTGGTGGCGTTTTCGACGAAGTCTTTGGTTGGAAAGCAAACTTCTGGTTGCAAGCGATCACGGGTGTCGCCGCGCTCTGGTTGGCTTGGGGCAATTGGGGCGAGACGTCTAAACCGCGCGCCGGTGGCTTTGGTGAGCAACTGCGCGCCTATCCTGCCCTGCTTTCATCACCACGTTTTTGGGGCTATAGCCTGACCGCCGCGCTGACCTCCGGGGCCTTTTTCGCCTATCTGGGCGGCGCGCCCTATGTGGGCACCAATATTTACAATATGGAGCCCGCCCGGTTGGGGTTCTTTTTCGGCGCACCTGCCGCAGGCTATCTGATCGGTAACTTCCTGTCGGGCCGGTATTCAGTGCGCGTCGGCATGAACAATATGGTGCTGTTTGGCGCAATGACCACCGCATCGGGCATGTTGATGTCGATGTTTTTCTTCTCGCTTGGATACAGTTCTGAATATGTGTTTTTTGGCTTTATGATCCTTGTGGGGGTTGGCAATGGACTGACGCTTCCCAATGCAAATGCGGGCCTGATGGGGGTGCGCCCTGATCTCGCGGGAAGTGCGGCTGGCCTTGGCGGTGCGCTGATGATCGGCGGGGGCGCGGCCCTGTCGGCCCTGTCCGGTATCCTGTTGGGCGATGGGAATTCTGCGATGCCGCTTCTTAGGGTTATGCTGATCTCGGCGCTTCTTTCGCTGGTGTCGATCCTTTACGTCATTCATCGCGCCCGCAAATTGGGGCTTTGACGACACGGCTTTGCAAATGCTATCGGTAGGGTAGAAAAACTTTGCAAAACTGCGAGGCAAGCATGGCCACCCAGAAACTCTATGCCGGTGTGAAGCTGCGCGAAATCCGCTCGCGTCTTGGGCTGACCCAAAAAGCGTTTGCCGAAAAGCTGGGCGTCAGCCTGCCCTATCTAAACCAGATGGAAAACAACAACCGCCCGGTGTCCACCGGGGTGGTTCTGGCATTGGCGCAGGAGTTTGGCTTTGACGTGGCTGAACTGTCGACCGGCGACGCAGAGCGGCTGATCTCGGACATGCGCGAGGCTTTTGCTGATCCTGTGTTTTCTGACGCGCCTCCTTTGGCCGATCTGCGGCTGGCGGCCTCAAACGCGCCAGCGCTGGCCCATGCGTTGCTCGAATTGCACCGCGCCTACCGAATGGGGCACGAACGTCTTGCCGCTTTGGACGAAAACATGGGCGATGTTTTGGGCGAAGACCGCACAACACAGGCCTCGCCCTGGGACGAGGTGCGCGACTTCTTTCACTATTGTGACAATTACATTGATGCGGTCGACCGCGCCGCCGAACATTTCGCCAATGGCGCCATCAGCCGCGGATTGACCAAATCCGACATGGCCACAGAAACCCTGAACGAACGGGGTATTTCTGTACGGCACGAAGATTGCGAAACCACCCGAAATTTTGACCCGGAAACGCGCGTTCTGACCCTGTCCACACGCCCGCCCCGCGCCACACAAGAGTTTCAACTGTTGATGCAAGTGGCGCTGATCACGCAGGATGCGTTGCTTGAGGCCACGTTGGATTTCGCCCGGTTTCAAACCGAAGAGGCACGCTCGATTGCCAAGCTTGGATTGGCCAACTACTTCGCCGGGGCAACACTTTTGCCCTATAGCGCCTTTTTGGAAGCCGCCCGTGAAACACGCCACGATCTGGAACGGCTGGCCGATCGGTTTGGCGCCTCGATTGAGCAAGTTTCGCACCGGCTGTCGACGCTGCAGCGTCCCGGTGCCAAGGGCATTCCGTTCTTTTTTGTGCGCGTTGATCAGGCCGGCACCATCACCAAACGCCATTCCGCCACCCGGATGCAATTTGCGCGGTTTGGCGGGGCCTGCCCGCTTTGGAATGTGCATCAGGCGTTTGAAACACCGGGGCGTTTCCTGCGCCAATTGGCGCAAACCCCTGACGGCGTTAAATATTTTTGCCTCGCGCGCAATGTGTCCAAATCCGGCGGCACCTTTTCCGCGCCCGTGCGCAGATACGCGATTGGACTGGGATGCGAGGTGAAGCATGCCGGGGATTTGGTCTATGCCGACGAGTTGGATGTCTCAAATGACGCGGCATTTGAGCCCATCGGGATCAGCTGCCGGATCTGCGAACGAGCGCATTGTCACCAACGCTCGGTTCCTCCCCTTGAACGTAAATTACGTGTTGATCCATACTCGCGCGGAGTGCTTCCTTACGAGATTGATCGGTAATGTTACGACTATTTTTTGTGCTTCTTTTCGGCGGCCTGATTGGGTTTGTCAGCCCGTCGGTGGCGAATCCGTTTGAAGCGGCTATTCTTTTTCAGTTCGACAAATCCCGCGTCCCCCCGNNCCGCCGATCGCGGCCAATTGGCCGGCAAGGCGAAAGAGGTGGTGCTGGATGGGTTGGTCCTGTGGGTCGCACAACCGCAACAGGGAAAGCCGAGCATATTCTTCCTACATGGCTCCATCGGAAATTTGGAAACCCGAACCTGGAAATACTCCTGGCTGGTCAAGCAAGGTTATGGCCTTGTGGCGCTTGGTTATCCGGGGTCGTCGGGCAGCAAAGGCCGCAGCAGTTCCAAAAGCATCATGAACGCGGCGCATAAGGTCTATGCCGCCCTGCCAAAGCTGATCGGGACTGGGCCTGTTGTTGTCATGGGGGAGAGTTTGGGAACAGGCCCCGCCGTGCGGTTGGTGGCCGAACTTGATCGCGGGGCGCCACAACCGATTGGTCTAATATTACAGGCCCCCTACGCCTCTGTGTATGATCTTGTGCGCCATCAGGCCGGGGGGCTTGCACAATTGTTTCGCGGCAGAAACGACCCTTGGCCCAGTGCCAAGCTTATTCGGTCGGTGAAGCTGCCGCTTTTTGTTATGCATGGGGGGCGCGATAAATACGTGCCACAAGCCCAAGGCAAGGCTGTTTTTACGGGTTCACCTGCGAAGAACAAACGTTTCGTCTTTCGCAAATCCGCGAGCCATGGGGGCATCTTTGCCGCAAAAGGGGTGCGACCGGAATTGGTCAAATGGATGCAAACCCTAAAGTGACGATAGGCCCCACCAAACCGGCGGGGCCTTTGTCAATTTAGGCGTCACCCGTTCAGACGGCGCTCAACATCCGGTAAATCTCATCTTTCAACTGCGAGCGTTTTTTGCGCATATCTTCTTCGTTGAACTGATCGGTCGGTTCAACGTTGGTTTCTGCCCGGTGTACCGCACGGTTCAGCTCGTGATACTCTTCGGCCAGTTTGGAAAAATGGGCGTCCGATGTTTTCATCTCAGAAATCTTCGCGGCAAATTCCGGGAATTCTTCGTGCAGTTCATGGGGGGTGTTTGACATTCGCGTGTCTCCTCTCGCTTTGGTCAACAAGAGTGTGCGCGAAGGCATGTGACACCACCTTGACCCGGATCAAACACATGCGAATTATCTGAGAAGGTTGAGAAAGGGGCGCTGCCCCTCGCGAGGCAAGCTCGCTCACCCCGAGATATTTAGAGCAAGAAAAAAGGCGACCTATTTAGAGCCGCCTCGTTTGTTATCTTTGGCTGGTTTCCCAGTTTGGGTTGATCCAAGGCCCCTCATTGGCGCGCGGCAAGCTGCGCCCCAGAATGTGATCCGAGGCCTTTTCGCCGACCATAATCGACGGTGCATTGAGGTTTCCGTTGGTGATGCGCGGGAAGGTGGAACTGTCGGCGACGCGCAGCCCATCCACGCCAATTACCCGCAGTTCAGGGTCAACCACCGCCATTGGATCGTCGGCACGCCCCATCCGGCAGGTGCCACAGGGATGATAGGCGCTTTCGGCGTGTTCGCGGATAAAGCTGTCGATCTCGTCGTCACTGTTATAGGCGACCCCCGGCTGGATTTCAAAATTTACGAATGGTTCAAACGCGTGTTGGGCGAAAATCTCGCGCGTCAGGCGAATGCAACGGCGGAAATCTTCCCAGTCCTGATCGGTGGACATATAGTTGAAAAAGATCCGTGGTGCTTCTTTTGGATCAGCGGATTTCAGGGTGATCTCACCGCGCGAGGGCGAGCGCATTGGGCCAACATGGGCCTGAAATCCGTGCCCTTCTGACGCGGCTTTGCCATCATAACGCACGGCAATCGGCAGGAAATGATACTGGATATCGGGATATTCCACCCCCGCTTTTGACCGGATAAAGGCCGCGCTTTCAAACTGGTTCGACGCCCCCAGCCCCTTTTTGGTAAAGAGCCATTGCGCGCCCAAAATCCCTTTCCAGATCAGGTTCCAGTATTTATAAAGCGTGATCGGCTGTTTCGAGGCATATTGCATATAGACCTCAAGATGGTCCTGCAGGTTTTGCCCCACACCACCGCGGTCCGCGACCACCTCAATGCCGTGTTCTTTCAGGTGCGCGGCAGGGCCAATTCCTGAGAGCATCAACAGTTTTGGCGAGTTGATGGAGCTTGCGGCCAGCACCACCTCAGCGCTGGCTTTGATCACCTCGATCTTGCCAGCACGTTCCACCTCGACCCCAACCGCGCGACCGTCTTCGATCACCACTTTGCGGGCAAAGGCGCGGATCACCTCGCAATTTCCCGTGGCTTGTGCGGGGCGCAAATAGGCGTTGGCGGCGGACCAACGGCGGCCTTGCCACACGGTCTGCTCCATCGGGCCAAAGCCCTCTTGTTGCTCGCCATTATAGTCGCCCGTCACCGGGTATCCGGCCTGTTTCCCCGCCTCAACAAAGGCGTGAAACAGGGGGTTTTCGCGTGGGCCACGGGTCACATGCAACGGGCCGTCTTTGCCGCGCCAATCTGCGTCCCCGCCATGCCCGCCATCGTGCCAATGCTCTTGCCGTTTGAAATAGGGCAGCACGTCGGCATAGGACCACCCGTCCGCGCCCTGATCCGCCCAGTGATCAAAGTCGCGCGCATGGCCGCGCACGTAAACCATTCCGTTGATCGAGCTTGATCCACCGATGACCTTGCCGCGCGGCGTAACCAAGCTGCGCCCGTCCAAATGCGGTTCAGGTTCGGTCATGAACCCCCAATCATAGGTCTTCATATTCATCGGGTAAGACAGGGCCGCGGGCATCTGAATGAACGGGCCAGCATCGGTGCCGCCATGTTCAATCACAATCACCTTTTTGCCTGCCTCAGCAAGGCGATAGGCCATGGCGCAACCCGCGCTTCCGGCCCCAACAATCACATATTCTGCTTGCATCATCAGATCCTTTAATGCGCGCGTCAATTTGGTCCGAAAACCGTGTTACACTTTTCGGATTGCGCTTAGAACGGCGCCTCAATTGGGCTCATGCGGACATAAACGGTCTTAAGCTCGGAATAATGTTCAATCGCCGCCTTGGAGTTTTCACGCCCCACACCCGAAGCCTTTGCCCCACCAAACGGTGCCTCAACCGGCGCATCATTGTAGGAATTGATAAAGCAGGTGCCCGCCTCAAACCCGGCGACAACACGGTGCGCGCGGGTGATATCTTGGGTAAAGACCCCAGCTGCCAGACCAAATTCGGTGTCGTTGGCCCGCGCCAGCACTTCGGCCTCATCCTCGAAATCAAGCACCGCCATCACCGGGCCAAAAATCTCTTCGCGAGCGATGGTCATGTCGTCGGTCACATCCGAGAACACGGTGGGTTGCAGGTAATAGCCTTCGCCCTCAACGCGCGCACCGCCATAAGTCAGCGTGGCCCCCTCTTCCTGGCCTTTCGCGATATAGCCCATCACGATGTTCAACTGGTTTTCCGACACCATCGGGCCAAAGCTGGTCGCAGGGTCCATTGGGTCGCCGATCACCGCATTTTCCAACCGCTCGGACAGGCGTTTCAGGAACGCATCCTTGATGCCCTTTTGCACAAACACCCGTGTGCCGTTGGAACAGACCTGACCGGTGGAATAGAAGTTGCCCAAAATAGCCCCGGACACAGCCGCATCCACATCCGCATCGTCAAAAACGATCATCGGCGACTTGCCACCCAATTCCATCGTCACATGTTTCATGCCCTCGGCAGCCGCCGCATAAACCTTGCGTCCTGTGGGGACCGATCCGGTCAAGGACACTTTGTCGACGTCATCGTGGGTCACAAGCGCCGCCCCCACATCGCCGTAGCCTTGCACAACGTTGTAAACGCCCGCAGGAGCGCCCGCCTCGACCAAGATCTCGGCAACTTTCAACGCACAAAGCGGTGTGGTTTCCGATGGTTTAAAGATCATCGTGTTGCCGCAGGCCAGCGCTGGCGCGCCTTTCCAGCACGCAATCTGGGTCGGATAATTCCATGCGCCAATGCCCACACACACACCAAGCGCCTCGCGGCGGGTATAGACAAAATCGCCACCGGGCAGCTGGATATGCTCGCCGGTCAGAGCGCCCGCCAGCCCGCCAAAATACTCCAACGCATCCGCACCCGATGTGGCATCCGCCACCGAAGTTTCCTGATAGGGTTTTCCGGTGTCATAGGTTTCCAGCACCGACAAGTCGTGGTTCCGCTCGCGGATGATGTCAGCGGCACGGCGCAGAACACGGCCACGTTCCGTGCCCGACATTGCTTCCCATTCGGCTTGCGCGCCGCGCGCTGCCCTGACAGCCCGTTCAATGATTTCAGGGGTCGCGGAATGCACCCGCGCCACCACTTCGCCCGTGGCCGGATAGATCACGTCAATTGGGGCGCCATTGGTGTCTTCGACATATTCGCCACCGATAAAGTGGCTGGCTTTGGGTTGGGTCTCATAGGTCATAGGTGTACTTTCATCTTGGGCGCCATCGCCCCTGTTCATCCGCCCTTAACTGGGGCAATTCCTGTCACTCTCCGCGTGGAAAGCGTTGATTTTCTTCGAGATTGTCCAAATTCATGTGATTGCGCATATAGCGTTCAGAGGCCTGTTGCAGCGGCTGGTAATCCCACGGGAAATAGGCCCCGTTTCTGAGCGCCTCATAGACCACCCAACGCCGCGCCTGACTTTCACGTACTTCATTGTCGTAAGCCGCCAAATCCCAGCGCGCTTCGGATTTTGCCCGCAAACTCATCAACGTGCCGCCATGGGCGGGGTCGCCCGCGAGGTTGGTCAGCTCATGCGGGTCCGCCTCCAGATCAAACAGCTGATCGGGGTCCAGCGCACAGCGGTTGTATTTCCACTTGCCATAGCGCAGCGACACCAGCGGCGCGTATGACGCCTCGGCCGCATATTCCATCGCCACCGGGCTGTCGCGGGTCTCGCCTTTGGCCAAGCCCACAAGGCTTTCACCATCGACCCACGGCATAACCTCGTCCATTGACACGCCCGCCAGTTCGGCAAGGGTTGGCGTTACGTCCAGTGTTGAAACCGGGGCCTCAATCAGGCCGGGTTCAAGGCCGGGTGCCGACACCATCAAGGGCACTCGGGCGGAGCCTTCATAGAAGTTCATTTTGAACCAAAGCCCCCGTTCGCCCAGCATATCCCCGTGGTCAGATACAAAGAAGATGATCGGGTCTTGGCGCGTGGCTTTCAGCACATCCAGCATCTCGCCGACCTTGTCATCGAGGTAAGAGATATTGGCGAAATACGCCCGGCGTGATTTCTGAATATCCTCGTCGGTGATGTCAAAGCTGCGCCAATCATTGGCGTCGAATATGCGTTGTGCGTGCGGGTCGTGATCGTCATACACCATCGCCGGAATCTCGGGCAGCAAATGCGCGCAATCCTCATAGAGATCCCAATATTTGCGACGGGCCACGTATGGATCATGCGGATGGGTAAAGCTGACGGTCAGGCACCACGGGCGATCGTCTTTGCCACGCGCCAGATCATAAAGCTTGCGCGTGGCATTATACGCCACCTCGTCGTCATACTCCATTTGATTGGAGATCTCAGCGACCCCTGCCCCGGTGACCGAGCCCATATTGTGATACCACCAATCAATGCGTTCACCGGGTTTGCGATAATCAGGTGTCCAGCCGAAATCGGCGGGGTAAATATCGGTGGTCAGGCGTTCTTCAAAGCCGTGCATCTGGTCTGGCCCAACAAAATGCATCTTGCCAGATAGGGCGGTTTGATAGCCCGCCCGGCGCAGGTGATGCGCATAGGTTGGGATGTCGGATCTAAACTCCGCCGCATTGTCATAGACGCCGGTGCGGCGCGGAAGTTGCCCGGACATAAACGACGCCCGCCCCGGTGCGCAGAGCGGACTGGCGGTGTAAGCGTTTTGAAACCGCACGGATTTCGCGGCGAGTTTCTTGAGATTAGGCGCATGCAACCACTCCGCCGGCCCATCAGGGAACAACGTACCATTTAACTGGTCCACCATGATGATGAGGATGTTCGGGTTGGTCATTTACGTGCCTCCAACATCAGTTCCAGAAACTCCAGAACTTGTTTCGTCGCCCGCTTGCCCGAGGGTGTGTCTTCGCGCAAAGCGTGTCGGATATAATGCCCATCAATCATCGCGGCGATCATGTCGGCCACCTCATGCGCGTCGTCCCCGACAAGATCACGTAAGGGATGCACGAGGTTGGAGTGCAACCGGTGCTGATACACCCGTAACAGCCGCTGCGCCCCGTCCATTGATTGGCTCAACACATAGAAATTCAGCCACGCGCTGATCACTTCGGGGCGAAAGTTTCCGGCCTCAAAATTGGCATGAATGATCGCCTCAACCCGTTCACGCGGCGTTTTTGCAACCAGCAAAGCCACACGCACCTGCGCCCCGTAAACGGACAGAATATGACGCATCGCCGCGAGGAAAATCTGGTCTTTCCCGCCAAAGTAGTGGTGTGCCAAGGCCGAAGACATCCCAGCGCGCTTTGCGATCTGACTGACGGTGACATCCAAAGACCCCACGCGCCCGATCTCAAAAATCGTAGCGTTCACAAGGGCTTTACGCCGAATGGGTTCCATTCCAATCTTTGGCATCACGGGCTCCTGACCACATTTCTTACACAGGCTTGCGTTTTTTTAATTGACTCGTCAATCAATAAAAAACATCAATCAACGTCAATGAATGACGGTTTCACCTTGGCACGGGCTGGGGTAGTGTCGCAGTCAAGCGCGAAATGGACGGTTTTACCCCATTCGCCTTGCTGCGCGACTTTGAAACCGCACCAAATAACAGGGAGCGACCTATGACATTGAAATCCACACTCTCCACCCTGGCCCTTGTGGCCTCTGCTGGCACCGCTATGGCGGATGGCCATTGCGAAAAGATCGTCTTCTCAGACGTGGGCTGGACCGACATCACCGCGACAACCGCCGCAACAACCGTTGTGCTTGAGGCGCTTGGCTATGACACTGACATCAAAGTGCTGTCCGTGCCCGTGACCTATACCTCGCTTGCCAAAGGCGACGTTGACGTGTTCCTCGGCAACTGGATGCCGACGATGGAAGCCGACATCGCGCCCTACCGCGAAGCGAAAACCGTCGACACCGTGCGCACCAACCTTGAAGGCGCGAAATACACCTTGGCTGTGAACAAAGCCGCCGCCGATCTGGGCATTGCGGATTTTGGCGACATCGCCAAGCATGCAGACGCGCTGGAAGGCAAGATTTACGGCATCGAGCCTGGCAATGACGGCAACCGCCTGATCCAATCGATGATCGACGCCGACGCGTTTGGCATGAAAGACATCGAAGTGGCCGAAAGCTCGGAACAAGGCATGCTGGCCCAAGTGGCGCGCGCCGACAAAAAAGGCGAGCCGGTTGTCTTTCTTGGTTGGGAACCCCACCCGATGAACGCCAACTTTGAAATGACCTATCTGACCGGTGGCGACGATTACTTTGGCCCGAACTTCGGCGGCGCTGTGGTCGACACCAACACCCGCGCAGGTTACGTGACGGAATGCGCCAACACCGGTAAGCTTTTGCAAAACCTCGAATTTTCGCTGGCGATGGAAAATGAAATCATGGCCGCGATTCTGGACGATGGCCAAGAGGCAACAGATGCCGCGTCCGCGTGGTTGAAAGCCAACCCGGATGCGTTCATGGCATGGCTTGACGGCGTGACCACCAAAGACGGTGGCGATGCGGTGGCGGCTGTCAAAGGCGCGCTGGGTCTGTAATTCCCCCACATAACGCAACCCTTCCCCATGTGCATGATTGTGCGTGGGGAGGGGTTTTTTGTACCTGCCCTCTCATCCTCAACATCTGTGATCTCATGACACTCACTGCTCTTGCCCTGTTTATCCCAGCCTGTTTTGCGCTGAATGCGGCCCCCGGGCCAAACAATGTGCTGGCTTTTGCCAATGCCTCCCGCCTGGGGTTCTGGCGCGCGGTTGCGGGTGGGATGGGGCGGATGCTGCCCTTTGCGCTGATGATTGCGCTGGTGGGAATTGGGCTTGGCGCCATTTTGGCCGCCTCGGCCACGGCTTTTGCTGCGGTGAAATACGCAGGCGCCGCCTATCTGATCTATGTGGGCTGGCGTATGTGGCGCGCACCCAAACCAAACGCGGATATGACCCCCTCGGGCGGGCAGCTTCGCGACCTGATGCGCCGTGATTTTCTGATTGCGATCGGCAATCCCAAAGCGATTGCGATCTTTACCGCCTTTTTCCCTCAATTCACCGACCTGACCCAACCGCTAGCCCCGCAATACGTGGTTCTGGGGGTGTTGTTTCTGGTGCTAGAACTGCTTGCTGTCGCGCTGTACGCGGGTCTGGGAACAGGGATGAAAGGCTTTCTCACCCCCATACGATTGCACCGGTTGAACCGGGGCGTCGGCGGGTTTCTCATCTTTTCCGGCCTGACCATGGCCCTCAGCGAAAGGCACTGACCCTTGGACTGGCTGACAGACACAAAGCTTCCGATTGGCAAAACAATTGCCGCCGGTTTTGACTGGCTGACCGATAATTTCGGCCCACTTTTTGATGCAATCGACGAATTTCTCGGCAATGGGATCGACGGGTTTTTGTGGCTGTTACAGCTGCCGCCCGCGCTGGTCATCATCGCGCTCTTTGGCGCGTTAACATGGGGATTACAGCGCAGCTGGGCCCGGGTGATCGTCGTCGTCGTCTGCTTTTTATACGTTTTGAACCAAGGCTATTGGGAAGAAACCACCGAAAGCCTGACGCTGATCGTCTTTGCAGTGATTTTTTGCATGGGCGTCGGCGTGCCGATCGGCATCTATTCGGCCCATAACCCGCGGTTCTTCAAGACGATCTTGCCGGTGCTTGATATGATGCAGACGATCCCGACGTTCGTTTATCTGATCCCGATGATTGTGCTGTTTGGCATTGGCATGGTGCCCGGCCTTGTGGCGACCTTCATCTTCGTGATCCCGGCCCCGATCCGCCTGACCCAATTGGGCGTCAGCCAAGTGTCCACCGCGTTGACCGAAGCGGGCGAGGCTTTTGGCGCCACCCGCATGCAGACGCTGGTCAAAATCGAATTGCCCTCGGCCTTCCCACAAATCATGGCGGGCCTTAACCAAACCATCATGCTGTCGCTGTCGATGGTTGTCATCGCCGCTCTGGTGGGCGCTGACGGCCTTGGGGTTCCGGTGGTGCGCGCCCTGAATACAGTGAATGCGGCCCTAGGATTTGAAAGCGGGCTGGTAATTGTTGCGGTTGCAATCGCCCTTGACCGCATGCTGCGAGTGGAGCGTTCATCATGACTGCTGTAGAATTTGACAATGTGTCCATCGTCTTTGGTGATCGTCCTGAAAGCGCCCTTCCGGCCATGGACGCGGGCAAAGATCGCGGTGAAGTACAGACCGAAACGGGCCAGGTGCTGGGCGTTCACAATTGCTCACTCACCGTGGAAGAGGGCGAAATTCTGGTGCTGATGGGCCTGTCAGGGTCCGGAAAATCCACGCTTTTGCGCGCGGTAAACGGGCTGAACCCCGTGGTGCGCGGGGCAGTAAAGGTCAATGATGGCAATGACTTGGTGGATGTCACCAATTCTGACGCTGCCACGCTGCGCCGCATTCGCCAAAACCACGTTGCCATGGTGTTCCAACAGTTCGGTTTGCTGCCGTGGCGCTCTGTCCGCGAGAATGTGGGTCTTGGGTTAGAGCTCGCGGGCATGCCCAAAGCCGAACGGGACGGCAAGGTGGATGAGCAGCTTCAGCTTGTGAATCTTTCTGATTGGGCCGACCGCAAAGTGGGCGAACTGTCGGGCGGGATGCAGCAACGTGTGGGCCTTGCCCGCGCCTTTGCCACCGACGCACCGATCCTGTTGATGGACGAGCCGTTTTCAGCCCTAGACCCCTTGATCCGCGCGCGTTTGCAAGACGAGTTGATCGAGCTTCAGGACAAGCTGAAACGCACGATTATCTTCGTTTCACACGATCTGGACGAGGCGTTCAAACTGGGCGACCGCATCGCGATTATGGAAGGCGGGCGCATTGTGCAATGCGGCACCCCGCGCGATATTTTCACCAACCCTGTGGACGATTATGTGGCCGATTTTGTCGCCCATATGAACCCGCTTGGGGTGCTGACCGCGCGCGATGTGATGGACGCCCCGACCGAAGTGCTGCCCATGCAGGTGGGGAAATTCACCCCGGTGCGCGAGATCCTCGAGATGATGACCGATACGGAAAACCGTGTGTCTGTCATGCATGAAGGTGTGCTGATTGGCGACGTCAGCCGCGCCCAGGTGATTGCCGGCCTTCTTGATCCGCGCGGCTTGTCAAACATAGGATAAACCTTGCGTAACCGGAAAAATCTAAAGGCATCTGGGGTCTCCTCAGGTGCCTTTGGCGTATTTTGGCCTATCATTTGCGCGGTTTGATTTGGGGTGTCTGCCCCCCAACTTGCTGTTATGATGCGGGTATTCATTCGGAGGCCCCCATGTTTCGACACATCACCATAGCCACGCTCCTCTTGACGCTTGTGGCCTGCGCCACACCACAAAAACAATGCATCGCCAAAGCGTCAAAAACCCTGCGCCAGGCGCAGCGGGATGTCACCCGGATCGAAGGCAATCTGGCGCGCGGCTATGCCATTCACCGACAGACCATTCTGGTGCCCACGGTCGAGATCTGTACCAAGCCGGACGGGTCGACCTATTCCTGCATCGACCATGATCACCGCACCGTTGAAACACCGGTCGCCATTGATGTTGCTGAGGAAAAGCGCAAGCTTTCTGCCCTAAAAACCCTGATCCAAAAAGAACAGCCCAGCGTGCAAAAAGCCGCCGCCGCCTGTGTGGCTGAATTCCCGGAATGACCCAGCAGGTGGGCATGGTTCTGGGGGCGATGGTGCTGCCCGACGGGGGCCCCTCGCCCACGCTTTTGCGGCGCGGTCAGCACGCGGCACAACTGTGGAAAGAGGGGCGGGTTGATCTGATCATCACCACCGGCGGCATGTCCCCATCCGGGCGCAGCGAGGCCGAGGTG
>DDMF01000002.1:0-3205 GCA_002340515.1 Rhodobacteraceae bacterium UBA2553
CCGCGTCACCGCTTCCCGTGTCGTACTACCTACGGCAGCCGACACTTCCTTCACCGTGCGTTGATCCCGCGGCGTAATGTAAAGCTTGAGCCCTGCCCCGTTTTCCAAGCTTTCCCGCCCTTCAGGTCCATAGATCCGATCCAATGACGCCAGCGACTGTGCGATCATCGCCACCCTGCCCCCGTAGCTCGCCAGCGAATGGATCGCGCGTTCCAGATAGGGCATCGCGCCCATCTGCTGGAATTCATCAATCATCATCATGACCGGCCACGGCTCGTCTGGTCCTGGCTCTTTTAACCGGATCGACGCAATCAAGTCTGCGAACATCAGGCGCAAGAGCGGCGCAAGTGTTGCGATATGATCCTCTGATACAGCGATATAGAGCGACTGCGGCGTCTTGCGGAACGTTGCAAAATCAAAATCGCTGTCTTGCGTGGCGGACCGCACCGCTGGATTGTCCCATTGCTTAAGCCCTGCCGTCATCAGCGCCTGAATATTCGAGGTCAGGAGTCGCGATGACGCGCTGGCCGCATTGGTCCAAAGCTCACGCAGAATGGCCTCTTCCGCTTCATCAGCATAGGTCTTGTACTGAGCGTTCTTATATTCACCGCCGGCAACGATCTTGTTCACCTCACCGAGGTTTGCCGTGCCGCGCTGGATCGCCAGCAAACAGGCCGCGACAAAAATCGACTTGCCTGCCTCAGAAAACGTGTCGAGCGTCTTGTTGTCCTTATCGAGGAACAGATCGGCCAAGATACTGACTTCGGTAAACCGCTGCGCAAAGGTCGGTGCTTTGGCGA
Source organism: Rhodobacteraceae bacterium UBA2553 (assembly GCA_002340515.1). GTDB lineage: Bacteria > Pseudomonadota > Alphaproteobacteria > Rhodobacterales > Rhodobacteraceae > Aliiroseovarius. The sequence continues at coordinate 801 of DDMF01000002.1, forward strand.
TGCGCGACAGCGGGTTGTAACGGTGCGTGGCATTGGACCAATCAAACGGGCTGAAGCGATAGACCTCATCGCCATTAAGCGCGCGCAAGCGCGACGTTTTCTCAAAGTTCTCACCTTTGACGTCGAGCACCACAACTGAGCCCGCAAAAGCCATCAAGTTCGGGATGACGAAGCCGACGCCTTTACCGGCCCGTGTTGGTGCCACCATCATCACATGCGGAATTGCCGCTGAAGAAATAAACTCCCCCTTTGACTTTGGCAGCCCGAGCTTACCGCAGACAAACCCCTCCCCCGGCTTGTGCAGCATATCGTTTTTCATCAGCTCGGGTTTGGTCTGCCAATGGGCCGAGCCATAATCATCCCGCTCTTTCTTCCAAGTCCATGCAAGTGCAAGACCTCCGAGCCCAAGGGATCCAAAGCCAACTGCACCGTAAGCGACTTTGAAGGCCTCTGGGTGTGCCGCGCGCAATCCCGCGCTGGCGTTCCAAACCGCCAGCATGTCGAAATTACCAAACCCCGTCCGCAGCGCCAATGCTAAGTAAAAGCTGGCAACGATCGTGCCAAGGATCGCACCGCAGATTGCGCCAAAAGGCAGTGCGGCCCAGAGAGGAAATGCTTTGTTCATCTGTTCATCACCTCTCTAGAATTCCATCTCATCGTCGAGACCACGATCACGCCCAAGGTCTTTGCCCAAGGTCTGCGATTCTTGCTGCCCTTTAAGTTGCGCCACTTCGGTTGCTTTATCCTGCTGCAGACTGGATGCGCGATCGGTGAAGGCCTGGTCGCCCGTTTCTTCGAAGGTCATTTCCAAGAATTCTTGTGTGACGGTGATCTGATCGATCTTGCTCGGCAGCACGTCATCAAGGGCTTCGTAATTGCCGCGCCGCAGCTCACCGAGACCTTCCTCGCCCAACTCTTTGAACAGCTCGGCCTGCAGGGTGCGCTCTACGGTTTCTTCCTGAATCTTCGACAACTGCCCGTCTCGCAGCATATCGGCTAAGTCCTGCAGATAGGTATTGGGGCTGCGGTCACCCTCATCAATCAAAGGCAGGTCTGCCGCTTCCTCTTCTGAAAGGCTCAGCCCGATGGCGACACCCAGTTCTTTGGCCCGTTCGGTCAGGGCCTCCATGACCCCGTCGATACGCTCCAAGGCACCATCAAGCTGTTCATCGTTCGCAGTATCAACCGTCAGCCCACCTTTGCTCAGGACGGCATTCATGTCCCGCTCAACCCAGTCCTGCGCCATGCCGTAATTCTTGGTGCCGCCTGCGGTGATCCGCGCTACCAGCTCGTCACTGTTCATGCCCGCCTCGTCAGCTTGCGCGAGGACATCTTTCAAAGCGTCGTCATTGCCCGACTGCAGCGCTGCGATCAGCACCTCGCTTCCAGCACCGGGCGGATAGGGTTCTTCAAGCTGCTTGCCAAACCGGGCTCGCAATTCGGGGTCAGGCACCATCTGTGACAGATCCGCGATGACGGGTGCGGCCTTCGCCTCAAAAGCGGCGCGCTCGCTCACATCAAGCTCTTCGGCTTTCAGCCGCAACGCCTCAATCGTGCGCTCGGAATAGTCGATGGCATCACCGACGGTTTTGATGTCCTTCATATCGATCTCTCCTTCGGTGAATTTCCAAGGTGTTCCGGTGCCCAAATTGTCAGCCATGCCGCGCACGGCGCGGGCCAGATGGCGCTGATCCATGCGGTCCAGCAGGTCTGCAAACTCTTTGTAGTCTTTGGCAAAACCCACGACTTGCGCTTGTGCTACGGCAGACTCCTCAGCCGTCATGATGATCTCGCGCGGCAGGCGCGCTTCTTCTTTAGCGCGGTAGATCTCAGCGAGGCCTGCGGGTTTCTCGAAGATGCCGCGCTCAAGCCGCGTGGTGGCGTCCAACATGACGCCGTAGCCTTCAGCGATCTCGGCTTGCTTTTCGCGCATCAGCTGGGGTGACATCACACCCTCAGCCCAGCAAGAAAACCACGTGCCATGATCGAGGCCTCGATTGTTCAGAATGATGTGGGCGTGTTTGTGCGCCCGGTCGTCATGTACGGCGAGAACATAATCCCACTGATCACCGTATTCACCGCTCTCAAAGAAATGCTCGGTCCAGTCCATCGCGATGTCGCGCACCTGATCGACGGTAACATCTGTCGGAAACGACAGCAGCATGTGCGAGGTGAACCCGAGCTTGGTCGAGCCGCGCCAGGTCTCCGACCACGCCTCGATGATATCTGACTTCTGGTCCTCAGACAGTACCGCAGCGTCTGTCAGCGCGTTGGTCATAGTCGAATAGGTGTAGACTGCCTTGTCATTGATATAGGCAAGCTGATTGCCCAGAGAGGTTTGTGTCTTGCAGCCCCCTGCCCTGATCCGCTTGAACACAGCCGCGCGGCTCTGGCCACTGGCGGCC
>DDMF01000002.1:3210-19881 GCA_002340515.1 Rhodobacteraceae bacterium UBA2553
CGCCCCTGCCGCCGGCCCGCGATCCGCGCATCAATCCGCGCCGCCGCTTTGCCCCGGATCCGCTCATCCTCCCAGAGCTTCCCCATGACGGAACTGTAGAGGGCGAGCGGATCAGCCATTGGAGATGTTCCGATCAATCACGGCCGCACCCACCTGCTGCACAGCCCCACTGTTCGAAGCTAACACTGCCGACGCCCGCACCCCTTCGCGGGCACACTCCCCCGCCACCAATCGCAATCCGGATGCCGCGCGCGCCGGCTCATCTGGATGCGCCCGCAAGGCGGCATCCCCTTCTTCCTTTAACGGCCAATCCTGCTTGCGCCGAACCTGCGCTGCATCCTTCATCTGACCAAGCTCACGGCTCATACGTTGCGCAAGATCAAGCAGTTCAACGAGTAATGCGCGGTCCTCAGATGACATTGCAACCTTGCCGCGATGCACAGCTTTTGCGAGCGCCAAACCCGCATCACTGACGTCCTTGGCTTGTCGCCAACTGGCGCAGAATTCAGCAACCAAATCGCGCGGCACATCAAGGAACCCACACCGTCCGCGCAGCACTACGTTGAGGGCTTGGGAGCGGTTGGCAAAACCACGTTTCTGCCACTCTGAATCAAAGGCTGCGAGCTCTGACGCTGAGGCGCGGAAACTGACCCGCTCAGAGGGATCGCGCACAGCCAGACCTTCACCCTGCTCTTCCTTGGCAAGCCGCGTCACATGCCTGCGCGACACGCCATAGGCTTCCGCCAAGACCTTTGGGGTTTCACCTGCATGGTAGCGCCGCGCCAGTTCAATGCTCTGCTCCAGCTTGAGGCGTTTTGGTCTTCCAGTTTTCATCACAAGCGTACCTCGCTACATCCAAAATCAAACATCCGACGGCGCGTGCGAGGCAGCGTTTGCTTGCAAACGCGCATCCATGTGCAGGCGGATTCACTGTTGCGTGGCACGCTCTCAGACCCCTCGGACAAATGTCGCAGACAAGTGGCATATCCTGCCAACGTCCTTTTCTTCTCCCTACTGCATATATCAATAATACATATTGCGCAATTTATCTTTTTGCATTGCTGGAATTTCAATGCCCCCTACGCCGCCTGCCAAAAGCCATACCAAGCATAAGACCTATTCTGGCTGACTCTATTGGCTGCTCGCACAATGCGAGCGCGGACCTTCACATACAAAACAACGCGCAAGGATATGCGCCCCCAAGGCGCATCAAGTGATCAACATGAAAACACCAAGAAAGCTGACGCCCGACCGCGTCGGCATCAGCTTCACCAATTGCCTGTCAGGGCCCCCAACAGGAGGTCCCTTACCCCTGTGGATCACTCAATCCGCAGGGGTATCTGGCTCAATGAGCCAGATCCTGAGTGCGCAAATCTGCGCAGCGATCTTGTGCGATCAGAGCCTCGGTTGCGAGGCTGTCGATGACTTCGGGATGGTCACCCTCTTCAAAGGCTGAGAGGTAGGTTTCAAAGGCCATGTCAGCTTGCAGTTCTGCGAGGTCGAGGGATTGTTCGTAAGTCATGTTGTGATCCTTTCCATTGATCGTCGTTGGACGGATCGTGGAAAAGACTGGAGGCATCAGAGCGGGTTGCACCCAACTTGGGGCGCAATGAAATGGAGCACGCGACGGGCGATGTTTGTTGTGCGCGGTGCACCGCAGCGCGCAAGGCGTCAGCCGTCCAGAAACATTGCCCAAGCGTTGCAGGCCACTCGCCTCCGGGCTAGCGATCCGATGGGCCAACAGGTCAATGGGAAGGGTCGCAACGCAGTGATAAATCGAACTGTCGTCCACCAGTTTTTCGGCATGTGACAGTGAATGGTATCACACGCTCAAATGCGAAGTTGCTGCAAATCTTACGTCAACCAAGCCACCTCAAGAAAACGAACAGCGGTTTCAAAGTCACAAGATCATGGTCGGTTCAATTGCTCTCCCAGAGCCCCAATCGATGCCAAGATTGCATCAAAGGATGGGGCTTCGCCAAAGATCATAGCTTCGGTGTTTTTGTAATCACCAACCAACCGTGCGGCCATGTCTTCAGGTGGTACGAGCGAAAACGTTCCGGGCTCTGCCGTGGCGAGATTGAAGTCAGGACGGTTAAGAAATGTCTTCGCGTGGGCCATACTGTCTATCCCAAGCCAGCTGTTCTCACCGCTGATCCCCCTCAGCCGCCTTAAACAGAGGCGCACGTAAAATGTCCTGCATCCAGATCGGCATAGCAGCAAAACCACTTTTCAGATCGTCCAACAGTGCCGGGCCAGTTTCGTGGCTGGCTGGCAGGCGACGCACTGCGCTTTGAACAGCCGCCTGTTCTTCGTCGCTCGACATGACGTCATGAAGCCAGTGCAAGGCCTGCACCAGATACATGCCAGGGCGCCCTGCCCAATACAGCCGACTAGGTGCCGCTTGTTTGAAGACGATCTTTTGATTGTCTAGAGTGACAGGCTTTAACCGCGCATCAACAAGCACTTCGATTTTGGCCGGCACCGCGTTGGTGAGGCCGAGCGTGTTGGCAGCCGTCATACCATCGATCAACCAGCGAACCTGATCGCGACGCGCGATTGCATCGATGACGGCGCGGTAGTCTGGTACGGTAGATTTGCCTGTCAGCGCATTCTGGGACGGCTTGTCGTAAAGCCCCCGCGCAATGCGCCTCAGCTGACCGAACGTGACCATGCGCTGCAGGGCTTTGTCGACGGCGGCGCGGTTGCCAAAGTCCACAAAATCGGTCGGGGTCCACACTTGTCGCGGCGCGTCATCTACACGAGCGCGTAGGCGGTCTGGCAAAGTTTTCAATTGTGCAGATCCGATCATGTCCGAAATATACCGCAAAATTCGGACAGAAGCGAGTTCAAGCTGATGTACCGCCTTAAACGACGATGGCTTTCAAATTGGCAACCAGATCATCCATATCGGTTTGATGCTGTCACAATCGGTAAAATTGGTTCGTACCGCAGCACACTCGGTCATGCAGATAACTCAGTAAAAAAGAGCTGCTCCGAGATAAGCTTGTAAGTGCGGCTTGCAACCTTGCCTTTGGGGCTTGGGTCACCGCAGCGCTCGCACTGCACACAGCATTACGGGTCGCCGACAGTTTCCTGCCTTTTGCCTAGTTAATTTGATCGAGAACAATAATCAAACATCTCTTCAACTATTCGACCCCCGCGCGCTTTGCAGAAAATGTACTGCGCATATCAGCCGCTTATTCCACATGAGCAATGCTCACTGCCGTGCGGGAAAGTGGCCAGACCGCCGAAGCGGTCTGGCCCGTGTGTTAGGCGGCCTCTTTTTTGGGCCCCAGGGGATGATGGCTTGCAGAGACATGTCATCCTGGCTCGCAGCCTTGCCGAGATTGGCGTTGAAGGCGTGATCGCGGACCGTCAGGGTGAAGTAGTCAGAACCGGTGTCCTTGTTCTGCTTCTTCCAGATGCCACCGCATTCAACCAATTTGCCGCGAGGGGAGCGGCCAAGGACGCGATGCGTGGGTGCCATGGGGTTGCTACTGGCGATGGGTTCGACTGTGATGTCGAGGTCGAAAGTCAGGGTTGAAATTGAGCCGATACCTTTTGCGGTTTCGATATCGTCGCTGGTGAATTTGATGCAGTTCGTGGTCATTGCTTTTCTCCTTGTTTGCGTTGCAATGATGGTCACTTTGCAGCTGGCTAAGGCCCTTACACACCGAAGGCGAAGCGCAGCGGAGAGGGGCAGGCGCCGCTCTTTTTGTCCCGCGAGGAATGGCCCATAGGGACAGGGGAAAAAGATCGGGGACAACCTTTGTGGACGGGGCGACAGCTGCGACCAGCATTATCGAGCAACTCAACACATATGGAGAAAGCGCATGGCCACGTCGCTGATAGTGAACGCTGACAAAAGAAACTGCGAAGAGGCATCTTCAGTTCCAGTTTGACTGACAATGCGCAGATCAAGTGACCCAGCCTCCGCTAGGCCCGAAAACGACACGCCTCGTTCTCTTTGATCTTCCCGCAAACTCTGGTGAAGTCGGTTGGCTGGAATGGATGCACCAAGGAGCAGTAACGTTCATTTACCTGCACATAAGCGGCATTGCGTTCAGAAAGCTGGACAGCGACTTGACTTGACCATCAAGTAAAGATACTTGTGCATTATACTGGACGTAAAGGCTCTAACGTCCACCTAATCAGACAATGATGGTGCGATATGAAGCGCAAAAGAAGCTATTCACGGGTTACAAAACAGGCTTTGTCTGTCTTCGGCAAGCTGATCCGGGTCGCACGCACAGAACGCGGCATGACGGCGCAAGACCTTGCGGACCGTGCAAACATTAGCCGCACGACATTGTACAACATCGAAAAAGGAGCGCCCGGCCCCGAAATCGGCACAGTCTTCGAGGTCGCAGCGCTTGTTGGCGTCCGCCTGTTTGATGTCGACGACAGCACCCTCGCCATGCACAACGCCCGCCTTGATGAGAAACTGACCCTTCTGCCCAAGAGTGTTCGGACATCAAAACAGGAAGTCGAAGATGACTTCTAACCTTGATCAAGAATCAGAGGCATATGTCTGGATTTGGCTACCTGACAGCCCTACCCCAGTCGTGGCGGGGCGCATTACGCAAGATGCGGATCGTATTGTCTTCAACTACGGTGCAAGCTACCTCGACCGCACCGATGCAATACCGATCTACGCGCCCGAGCTCCCCCTCCGCCGAGGCATTATCGAGCCTGAGGCCGGGCTTTCAATGGCCAGCTGTATTCGCGACGGCTCGCCCGATGCTTGGGGCCGACGCGTAATCATCAATCGTTTGGTGGGCGCAAAGGCGAGTGCAGCGGAAGCAAACAACATCAGCGAAATTGCCTACCTGCTTGCCTCCGGCTCTGACCGTATTGGCGCTCTCGATTTCCAATCATCTGCGACAGAGTATGTGCCCCGTCAGAAATCCGAAGCGACCTATGAAGAACTCATCGAAGCCGCCAGCCTCATTGAGAAAGGCGTTCCGCTGACACCCGGCCTTGATCAAGCTCTCAACCATGGCACGTCCATCGGTGGCGCACGGCCTAAAGCGCTTATTGACCGCGGCGATCGCAAGCTGATCGCCAAATTTTCGGCAAGCGGCGACCTCTATAGCGTTGTGAAAGCGGAATTCATCGCGATGAAGTTGGCCGCGGCCTGCGGCCTGGACGTCGCGCCCGTCTCAATGGTCAATGCTGGCGGCAAAGATGTGCTCTTGATCGAGCGCTTTGACCGCACCCGCTCAGGCGACGATTGGCATCGCAAGGCGATGGTGTCGGCGCTGACAATCCTTGGGCTGGATGAAATGATGGCGCGCTACGCCTCTTATGAGGACTTAGCCGAGATCATTCGTCACCGCTTCGACAAGCCCAAGGAGACGCTGCGAGAACTCTTTGGCCGGATCTGCTTTAACGTACTCTGTGGCAACACGGACGATCATGCTCGCAATCATGCGGCCTTTTGGGATGGCAAGATGCTTTCGCTCTCCCCTGCCTATGACATCTGTCCACAAGGCCGCACGGGAAATGAAGCGACGCAGGCGATGCTGATCAAGGGCGATAACCGGATGAGCAAATTGGCCAATTGCTTTGCTGCCGCCCCTGACTTCTTGCTCGCGGACAACGAAGCGATCGATATCATCACACAACAGATTGTCACGATCGCCGGTGAATGGGATGCGGTCTGTGATCTTGCGGACCTCAGCGCAACAGACAAAGCCTTATTTGGCGGGCGACAATTCCTCAATCCGTACTGTATCGAAGGTTTGAGCGAGGATCATCATACACTGACTGATCAATTTGAAGGGTCGCGAGGACAATTGTTAGCTTAGTCAGGGGTAGTTTCGATAGATATTTGGCCTTTACGGTAAGCGAAAGCAGCTCTCTGTCTGTGGTTAAGTCAAGGGTGTTAGGTTCTGTGTCTTCCGGGTCCGTGGTTCTCTACGAGGTCAGGGATTAACCTGCCTCCTGATGGCGTACGGGACTGATCTGCCAAAATGTCGTTCACGAGGTTGGGAATTGCCCACCTCAGCCGCTTTGCTGGCTCGATCTGCCTCCGTCCCGGAGGACGTCGAACCTACCCCTTGTCTCTCGGGCAGGTATTCAAAATCTCAATTTCTTATCTGGCACCCTCCATTCCAGGCTCAAACACGGTTTCGTTTCGCCAGAGGCAATGCAAGATGACGGCAATTTTCCGAGAGGCGGCCACGGCTGCTTTCTTGTGTCCTTTGCGCTCGGCTAACTTCGTTGCCCATTCTTTCAAACGAGATGGTTTTCTCGTGCAACTGATCAATGTTGATGCCGCTGAGTATAATAATCGGCGCATATCACCATCACCGCATTTGGATATTTTGCCCGACCAATCCATCTCGCCAGATTGATGCCGTTTTGGTGTGAGGCCAAGGAACGCACCAACATCAATCGATCTTCTGAACCGTTTCTCATCGTCCAGTGTCGCGATGTACGCCAACGCGACGATAGGACCTACTCCGGGTACGGTCATCAGTCGGCGCGCTAGATCACTTTCGCGCGCTATGAACCTTACCTCCTCGTCCAACGCGTCTCGGGCGATACAAAGTGTCTTGTGCAAAGGGATGAACGTTTCTGACATCATCTTAATCGCTGGGTCCGTATCTGCAGCAACTGCGAGTTGGTCTCGAAAGCCTTTTCGCAACTTTCCCGTCGCAACCGACGTCATGCAAATACCAAACACCTTGAGCACACCACGCACATGACCTTCGAGATCCTTGCGCATGCGGATCAACCGCTCGCGGGCTCCGATGAGGACGCGCATGCGCTCTGAAGCTTCGCTGCGGATATGGACCTGAGTGAACCAACCCGTTCGCGCCAACTGAGCCAATCCTTCAGCATCGCCTTGGTCGGATTTGTTAATACGTCCCGACAACGCTTTATGCGCCAGGCGCGCATCTATGCAAATGATCGCCACCCCGCGTTTCTCCAGCTCTCGGGTGAGCCAAATCGCTAGAATGCCGCTTTCATGAACGACCCGCTCTACCTCTGACGCGTGCTTCGAGATAAACTGCGCGATCAGATCCGGATCTGTTGAGACATCCGTCCGGGCGGCAACAACGCCCTTGTCATCCATTATGCAAATCGACGTTTCTTTGACGGACACGTCCAATCCAACGTAATATGCCATTGTCGTTCTCCTTTGTGGCTGCTTCATTGAGGCCAGTATACTGTACCTCGTTTGCCCAAGGAGAGCGGCAACCACAGACACACCATGTCGTTCGTAAATAGCGCAGAGAATGCTACAGAAGAGCCCAAATTGTAAATTTTCTGCATTGCAGTGAATGGCGGCTATTCAATACCATCTGTAAATATGGAAGATACCGAATCAATACTATCTTTACTGCCAACCCGCCTAAAAGACGCACGGCGTGCCAAGGAGTTGTCTCTTGATGCCGTGGCCAAATTATCAGGCGTATCACGCAGTATGGTCAGTCAGATTGAACGCGGGGAATCTTCGCCAACGATCTCGACGCTTTGGAACCTAACAAGAGCGCTTCAGGTGGATTTTGCAGGGCTGCTTGAGGATGATCTTGAAAGGCGTATTGAAGTTTTGCGCAGCGACAGCGTCCCTACCATAGAAAACCATGGCACAGGCTGTTCGATCCGTATTCTTTCCCCCCCCGAAGAGGCCGGGAGGCATGAAGTCTATGATCTCAGGTTCACTTTGGGCGGCGTGCTGGACAGCCTGCCTCACGCACAAGGCGCGCAAGAGCACCTGACAGTGATTGAGGGCAAACTGACTGTGACAAGCGGCGATGCTACCGAGAGTTTAGCCCAAGGAGACACTGCGCGTTATCCCGCAGATGTTGTGCATAAGATCAGTGCCGATGGCCCGGCTCGGGCATTTTTGGTTGTGAATGGGGCTTAGGGCATCCTACATAGCGGATTAAAATCCACTATTACCTATTTCCACTATTGCGGAAATATATCCGTAGTGCGAACCTCTTAAAAACGGAGGACGCAATGACCCAAGCCTTTTTGACCCACATGAACGAAACGCTCGCCCAGATCGATGCAGAGCAAATGACGAAGCGCGAGCGCCTGATTTCATCCCCGCAAGCCGGGCAAATTATCGCGAATGGTAAGTCGGTTATTAATCTATGCGCCAACAATTACCTTGGGTTAGCTGATCACCCGAACTTGATTGATGCAGCCAATGCGGCCATGGACACCAAGGGCTTTGGCATGGCTTCGGTCCGGTTCATTTGTGGCACCCAAGACCTGCATCGTGATCTTGAAACTCGGCTTGCCCGATTCTTGGATAAAGATGATTCCATTCTATTCGCGGCCTGCTTTGATGCAAACGGCGGGTTGTTTGAACCACTTCTTGGACCAGAGGATGCAATCATTTCTGACGCGCTAAACCACGCGTCGATCATTGACGGCATTCGGTTGTGCAAGGCCAAACGCTATCGCTATGCCAATTCCAACATGGCGGACCTTGAGACACAGTTGAAAGCGGCAAAAGCCGATGGCGCAAGGTTCATCATGATAGCCACCGACGGCGTGTTCAGCATGGACGGCTATCTTGCCAATTTACCCGAAATTACCGAACTCGCCAAGAAATATGACGCGCTTGTTATGGTCGATGATTGCCATTCCACCGGCTTTATGGGGCCTAAAGGCAAAGGTACGCCTGCGCACTTTGGTGTGGATGTCGACATCATGACCGGCACGCTCGGCAAGGCTCTTGGTGGAGCAATCGGCGGCTATATTGCTGGACCGCAACCCGTGATTGACCTGCTGCGACAACGCGCGCGCCCCTACCTTTTCTCCAATTCCTTACCACCCTCCATCGTAGCGGCTGGAATTGAAGCCATTCGACTGGTCGAAGAAGGTGACAGCTTACGCAAGCAACTGTTTGAAAATGCTGCCTATTGGCGCGCCGGATTAACCCGCTTGGGCTTTGACTTGTTACCCGGCGAACACCCGATCATACCCGTTATGTTAGGGGAGGCGCATTTGGCCCAAGAAATGGCGGCACGACTATTTGACGAAGGCGTCTATGTCAGCGGCTTCTTTTTCCCCGTTGTACCACGCGGCCAAGCCCGCATTCGAACACAGATGAACGCCTCCTTGACCAAAGCCGATCTTGATCGCGCCCTGACCGCATTTGAAGTCGCTGGTAAAGCTGTGGGAGTACTGAAATGACCAATGAAATGAAAGCCTTGGTGAAGGCCCACGCCCGCGAAGGTCTATGGCTGCAAACAGCGCCTGTTCCTGAAATTGGACCAGATGATGTTCTGATCCGCATCAATAAGACGGGCATCTGTGGAACAGACATCCATATCTGGAACTGGGATGAGTGGGCCGAGAAAACGGTCCCTGTTCCACTTATCACGGGGCATGAATTTGCTGGTGAGATCGTTGAACTTGGGCGAAATGTTAAAGAGCTTCAATTGGGGCAAAGATGCAGTGGCGAGGGCCACCTGATCGGCAAACAATCACGTCAAAGCCGTGCTGGTAAATTCCACCTTGACCCCGAAACACGCGGTATTGGCGTAAACGAACAAGGAGCTTTTGCAGAGTTTCTGCGCCTGCCGGGGTTCAATGTTGTGCCTTTACCAGACGGGATTAGCGACGATATAGGCGCGATCCTTGACCCTTTGGGCAATGCCGTCCACACCGCCCTGTCGTTTGATTTGGTGGGCGAGGACGTGTTGATTACGGGGGCAGGGCCTATCGGCATTATGGCTGCCGCAGTCGCAAGACACGCGGGTGCGCGCAATGTGGTGATCACCGACGTCAACCAAGATCGTCTGGATTTGGCCGAAAAAGTGGCGGACTTGACACCCGTGAATGTGACTAAAGACGACCTCTCCGACATCCAAGCGCAATTAAAGATCACGCAAGGATTTGATGTTGGACTTGAAATGTCGGGCAATCAGATCGCACTGGATCAAATGGTCGAGTCCATGGTGATGGGCGGACGCATCGCTTTGCTTGGTATTCCGCCAGGTAAAAGCCCTGTTGATTGGAGCCGCATTGTCTTTAAAGCGATAACCCTAAAGGGTATCTACGGGCGTGAGATTTTTGAGACTTGGTACAAAATGATTGCTATGCTGCAAAATGGATTGGACGTGTCTGGCGTCATCACGCACCGCTTTGCGATGAAAGATTACGCAGATGGATTTGCTGCGATGAAATCCGGCAAGTCGGGGAAAGTTGTGCTGGATTGGCAAGCAACCTAAGCATCACGATGCTTTGAACACGGTGCGAAAATCGCAGTTTGCGAGCCTTAAACTCGCAAACGCTTTTTTGGGAATGGCGGGCCGTGAGGACAGATTATGATCAGTTATTGGATTGACCAATAGTGCCTTCAACCGCGATCATGTGACCGTTGCCAACATTTTTTAACTCCACGTGGGATACCGTTTCATTCAGTGGCTTGACCGGGCTGGGAACGTCTCCAACGAGGCGTGCCAACGGTTGGCGTTCACGATTAGGATCAGGTGTTGGCACTGCGGATATCAGTTTTTTGGTGTAGCTATGGCGCGGCGTGCCGAATATTTGCCGGCAGCTTCCCATCTCGACAATTTGGCCAAGATACATCACGCCCACTCGATCGGAGATGTTTTCGACAACGGCCATGTCGTGCGAGATAAACAGGAAAGACACACCCATTTCTGATACGAGTTCTTTCAGCAGTTCCAAGACTTTGGCCTGAACGGTCACATCCAAAGCTGAGACACTTTCGTCGGCGATTATAAGCTTGGGATTAAGCGCGAGTGCACGTGCGATGCAGATACGTTGCCGTTGACCACCCGAAAACTCATGCGGATAGCGTTCAGTCTGATCGCGCGACAATCCCACACGTTCAAACAAATAATCAACCTTCTCTTTTTGTTCGCGCATGGTACCGACGCCGTGAATAACCAATGGTTCGCGGACCAATTCGCCAACCCGCATGCGTGGATCAAGCGACGCCATCGGGTCTTGAAACACCATTTGGATATCGCGGCGCACCTGATTGGTCATTTCGCCATGTGGCGCACTGATTTCATTGCCGTTGATACGGATACGGCCCGAATGTTTCACCAGCCCGACCATCGCTTTGGCGATTGTGGATTTGCCACAGCCGCTTTCGCCGACCAGCGAAAAAATCTCGCCTTTGCAAATATTCAGGCTGACATTTTCAACGGCATGCACACGGTGGGTGATGCGCCCGAGTATCCCGCTTCGCACGTCAAATTGCACCACGACATTCTCCAATTCGGCGACCAGGGTACTTTCGTCGGGTTTGCCAGCGCGTGTCACGCCCGATCCGTCACCAAGGGTGGGTACCGCGCCCAGCAAATCACGTGTGTAGGCCTGTTGCGGGTTGGAAAATAGCGAAACCACATCGTTTTCTTCGACGAAATGACCACCCTTCATGACCAGAACACGATCGGCCATTTCCGCCACCACGCCCATGTCATGGGTGATTAAGATCACTGCTGTGCCCATCTCGTGCTGCAAGTCCCGAAGCAGGTCAAGAACTTCGCGTTGCACAGTAACGTCAAGAGCCGTCGTGGGTTCGTCGGCGATCAAAATGTCAGGCTTGAGGGCAATTGCCATGGCAATCATGACCCGCTGGCGCATCCCGCCTGACAGTTCGTGAGGAAACTGGTCCAGTCGTTTCTCTGGTTCAGACAGGCGCACCGATTTCAATGCTTCCAAGGCACGGACACGGGCATCCTGAAAAGATATTGCCTCGTGCGCGCAGATCGCCTCAGCAAGTTGAGCACCGATTTTCATCACTGGATTTAGCGATGTCATCGGTTCCTGAAAGATCATCGCAATCCGGTTACCTCTGATCTGCCGTAAGGCGTTTTCGCCAAGCGTAGTCAACTCTTGTTGGCCAAAGAGGATTGATCCACCCGTCACACGCACCGCTGGTGGGGGTAGCAAACCCATGATTGCCAAGGATGTCAGGGATTTCCCCGATCCGCTTTCGCCCGCAATGGCAAGCGTTTCACCGCGACGCAAATCAAAACTCAAGCCGTGCACGAGAGGTTTCAAGCCAGCTTCGGTATTCACCGAAACCGCCAGGTGATCAACGCGTAATACAAGCCCCGTATCTGATGGGGACTTCGGGGCCTGTGCCCCAAAGAGTTTGTTGTTTTCATCATTCATTCGAATACACACCTTGGAAAGTAGAATGACACAATCCAGTTTGGCATATCGACGATTTCTGAAATCCGAAGATCACCGCACGTCGATACTAACATATAGGCGTCTACGGCAGAAAGGCCTTGTGTTTTGCATAACAAGTCCACCATGCCCGACACGGCATCGCGGGCGCAGGACATTAAGTCTGACCCAACGCCTGTTGTGACTTCATAGCCTTTGGCGTCCAGATGCCGCGTGACGGGACCGGCTGTTGTGAAACGCGGCATTTTCAGCCCCGCGTCTTTCACCAAATCAATGGTCATTACGGCGTCCATCGGTGATTCAATAGCCGTGCCACAGACTTCGCCGTCACCCTGCGCCGCGTGGGTATCCCCAACGGACAGCATGGCCCCTGCGACTTCTACAGGCAGGTAAAGTGTTGTGCCTGCCGAAAGATCACGGATGTCCATATTCCCGCCCACATTGCGAGGGGGAACAATTGAATGCAGCCCCGGTTCCGCGAGTGCATTGCCGATTGTTCCGGCAAAAGGTTTCAATGGAACTCGCCCGTGTTTACCAAACAGCGCAGGTTCCATCGTGTTGGGATCGTATTTCCATAGCGTCAAGGCAGGGTCGGTGAACTGATCAGCAAGCAGGCCAAAGCCCGGAATGTTTGCAGTCCAACCAAACCCCGAGGGTTTGAAGCTCTCGATGGTGATCTTCAGCGCATCACCTGGTTCAGCGCCTTCGACAAAGATCGGCCCGTTCACTGGGTTGATCTTGCCAAAATCCAGCGTTTTGACGTCTTTCACTGTACTGTCAGCTGTGAGTTGCCCAGCAGAACTATCTACACAGTGAAATTCAATCGTTGAACCGGGTGCGACCGTTTCGACTGGGGCAAACGTGTTGTCCCAGCCAAAATGGTGCTGATGATTGTGGATTGTATAGGAACCAGCGTTACACATCAGTCCGTCACAAACACATAATCATAGTTGATAGGGATGGACACTGGATCAACGTAAAGCGCATCTGCGCCGCCCATCCGTTCCGATTTCATGGTGTAGCGCTGTTCATTGAACACCGGCACCCAAGGCGCGTCTTCCATGATTTCCATGTAGATTTCGCTCCACATTTCCAACCGCTCACCCGCGCGGGCAGGATCAACAATCGCGTCTGCTTCTGTCGATTTTGCGTCAAGTTCTTGATTGCAATACCAAGACCAGTTCCAACCGCCTTGCACAGCGCCCGAACACCCAAGGATCGGGCCATAGAAATTGGCCGCGTCTGGGAAATCCGCAATCCACGCCATACCGCCGGACCAGATCATTGGGGCCTGGTCCTTTTCACCACCAGCGGCGATGACGTTGGCTTGGGCAAGTGATTTGATAACAGCAGTGATGCCGATACCGGCCAAATCCTGCTGGATCGCCTGTGCAATCCGTGGGTTTGGATCTGTATTCATCACATAAAGTTCGGTTTCAAATCCGTCTGCAAAGCCTGCTCCTGCAAGCATCGCCCTGGCGGTTGCTGGATCAAACGCATATCCTTCGTAGCCTTCTGTATAGCCAGGCATGGTTGGGGGCAGCGGCTGTGTCGCAGGAATGGCACGCCCGTTGATGATTTGAATGATACGGTCTTTGTTGATCGCCATGTTGACGGCGCGCCGCACCTCCGCGTTATCAAATGGCGGCATTTGCGTGTTCAGTGTGATGTACCCGGTGTGCAATTGCCCACCTTCGACAACGCGTTCGGCCTGTGCGGGATCCCCCATCACTTCCTGAAACTTTGCTGGCGGAATACCATCGCCGGGAACATCAACTTCACCGTTTTGCAAACGGAGCAAGGCGACGATAGGTTCTTGTCCAACTTCAAACGTGATTTGGTCAAGATAGGGCAGGCCATTACGCCAGTAATCATCGTTTTTGGCAAAGATCAAACGTTGCCCGATCGTCCATTCCGCAAGCGAGAACGCACCAGTACCAACAGGGCTTTTGCCAAAGTCGTCACCAGCCGCCTCAACCGCCTCTTGCGGGACCACGGAGGCAAAGTTGAGCGCCATTACATGCAGGAATGTCGCATCAGGGCGGCTCAGTTCGATCTGCACTGTTGATGGGCCTGTGATTGTCACGCCTTCAAGCGTTTCAGCTTCGCCGCTGGCAACTGCATCATAGCCTTTGATAGACCAAAAGAAACCGGCCCCTGGGCTTTGAGTTTCAGGGTTGGTTACGCGATTCAACGAATAAACCACATCTTCTGCCGTCATTTCACGACCATTGTGGAATTTCACATCAGCCCGCAACTGAAACGTGAAGACCGTCCCATTGTCTGAGATTGTGTAACTCTCTGCAAGGCCTGGGCGCAGATCGGTTGTGCCGGGGTCATAGTCCATCAAACCGTCAAACAGCGATTTGATCATGGACCAGTTCTGCCAGTCGTAGCCAATCGCAGGGTCCAGCGTAGCCACGTCATCTTTATAGGTGATGACGATACCGCCTCCTGATTGTGCGTTAGGGTCAGGTTGATAATCTTCAGCACCAGCGGGTAAGGCGAGACAAAGTGCTATCGCAGTTGTTGAAATCAAGTTCTTCATGGTTTCCTCCTTTTGAAGTGGCTTTTATAGTATTGGTATTGGTCGTCATCGTGTTCGGATACGCGGGTCAACAATCATGCTGATGAAATCGGCTAGCAGATTACCAATTACGATTGCGGTGGCGGACACCAAGGTCACGCCCATGATGATCGGAATATCGACGCGCTGGATGGCCTGCCAAGCAAGCTGTCCAATTCCCGGCCAACCAAATACGCTTTCAACAACCACGATCCCGCCCATAAAGATGCCGATATCGATACCGATCATCGCTATGATTGGCAGAATCGCATTGGGCAGTGCGTGGCGAAAAATTATACGCATGCGATTCAGACCTTTTGCACGTGCCGTACGTATATAGTCTTGCCGCAACACTTCGATCATCGAGGACCGCATCATGCGGCTATACCAACCGGACCCAAGTATTCCGAGCGTCATGGATGGCAGGACGAGATGCGCAAATGTCCCGTAACCGCCAATCGGGAACCACCCAAGCTGAACAGCAAAGACGTAAAGTAAAAGCAACCCGACAACAAACTGTGGCGCTGACACACCGATGAACGAAACAATCATCAGCGACTGGTCAGTGACAGTGCCGCGCCGAAGGGCAGCGATGATACCCATGCTTAACCCGATCAACAATTCCGCGAAAATAGCGCCGGCCATGAGCAGAAGTGACGCGGGAAGCCGCGAAGCGATTAAAGTACTGACTTCGGTTTTCTGGAGGTAGGAACGCCCCAAGTCTCCTTGGACTAATCCGCCAAGATAGCGCCAGTATTGCACCCATAAAGGTTGGTCGAGTCCAAGCTGTTGTCGGATATTTTCAACAGTTTGCGGGGTAGCAGATCGACCTGCGATCTGCCGAACAGGATCGGCAGGTAGCCAGTAAAGCAACACAAAAGTTATCATGGACACGCCAAGCAAGATCAGCAGGGACTGCGCAAGACGTCGTAGGAAAAAGCCAGCCATCAGTCACGTCCTCTTTGGGTTGGATCTAAAATTTCGCGCAATGCATCACCAACAAGGTTGAACGCGAGCGCAAGTGTCACGATCGCAAGGCCGGGAAAAAACACCAACCACGGAGCAGCTTGAAAATAGGTTTGGTTTTCAAAGATGATGTTGCCCCAACTTGGGGTGGGGGGCTGTACACCAACCCCAAGAAAGCTCAACGTTGCTTCAAGTAGCACAGTGGTGGAGATCCCAAGCGTGCCCCAAACTATAATTGTCGGCACAAGGTGCGGTAAGATGTGCTTAAGCAAAATGCGGGTGTGACTAGCTCCAAGGGTCCGCTCAGCCGCAATAAACTCGCGCTCTGCCAGTGATGCGGTTTCGGCGAAAAGAACCCGCGCCGTTTGGACCCAATAAACAATGGCAATCACCAATGCGACGATCCAGAGTGAAGGTTGAAAGATTGCCGCCAGACAGATCGCCAGCAAAAGTGCTGGAAAGGCCATCATCAAGTCGGTTAGCCGCATCAACACGCTGCCAACCCAACCACGAAAATACCCAGCCGTGACACCGACAACTGTGCCGATGAATAACGCAAGACCATTGGCAGCCACGCCGATGATCAGCGACGTCCGCGCGCCATACAAAATTCGCGTCAGCAAGTCGCGCCCCAATAGATCAGTGCCAAGCGCAAACGGCCCCCCCGGCGGCATTGGCGCGCCCTGCAACGTCAGCCCGTCAAACATCTGTTCATTAGGATCAAACGTCGTGAGCCATGGTGCAAAAATCGCAGCACCCAATGTCAGAAAAACTAAAAACAGGCCAAATAGGGCCAGTTTTCGGCGTGCAAATTGTGCAATCACGCCACGTTCAGCGATTATCGCGGTTGCCGGATCAGAATTTACCGAGTTTGCCATGAAGCCCTCCTTCATTTCGGGCATCAAGAACAATTCTATGTGCTGCGTCTTCTATGGTTTCACGCCGTGCCATCGCCAAATGCCTCAGTTGAGCATAGGCTTCATCCTCGCTGC
>DDMF01000002.1:19887-29230 GCA_002340515.1 Rhodobacteraceae bacterium UBA2553
GCCGCTCGCGGCAGCGAGGAGTGTTACGGCCTGCACAACGGTCTGTCGTTGAGACAATCGTCCACGTAAAACGCCAATTTCGTCGCGCATGGACTTACGTACTTCAAAGGCTCGCCGCGCGATCAACAGTGCACTAAAGACGCCGCCATCCCCCACGGGTTTCAATATTTGCGCATCCGCACCTTGCGATAGCGACCACTCAATCCGGCCTGGTGCCTCGGATCCGATAAGAGCGATGATGGGCATTGGGGCTTCACCCGTGTCCCAAGGAAACTGCTCATCATAGCCCATATCGGCATCGAAAAAGACGAAATCGGTCGCCAACGCTTTTGGAGGTAATTCAGGCCAACAGTCAAAAACATCCAAGCCGATTGGCTTACACTGGCGACGCAAGGATTGAACGGTCACATGCGGGCGATGCAAAATTGCAACCCGCAACCTGCTAAGGTCTGGGATATGCAGCCGCACCTTCATTTCACGACCCGCAGTTTTGGAAGGTGAATATCGGCGCGACGCTCCGAATGAGACAGATAGGGGTCGGCGGGAATATCCTGCCACTGTTCAAGAACTTGAAACGCCCCGTCTTTGACTTGCGCGATCAGCACTGGCAAAGTGGTATGGTGGGTTTCAATGTCAATCATTGAACGGCCCGTATTCGCGCCTAGCAATTTGG
Source organism: Rhodobacteraceae bacterium UBA2553 (assembly GCA_002340515.1). GTDB lineage: Bacteria > Pseudomonadota > Alphaproteobacteria > Rhodobacterales > Rhodobacteraceae > Aliiroseovarius. The sequence goes on from DDMF01000002.1 coordinate 20,561, forward strand.
AAATTGGCGCGGTTTCCAATCCTGGGTTTGCTTGAAGGAGATGTGCAAGCTCCATCACGGCGGCCCATGACGCGGCCTCGAACGATGATTCAAAATCGCGCGTGCCCTGACATGGCCACCCTTGCGCGCCACGGAAATACGGACCGACCGAGATTAATCCCTCTGCAGCTTCACCGATTTCCAGAAATTCGCTTTCCGTCAGATTACAGGACAAAACAGGGCAGCTATCAGGGGCAAAAAAGCTGTCGGTCTTGGCAAGCTCAGCAAAAGCCTTCAAAAACGCAAAGGATGATACCCCAACCAGTGAATTCAATACAAAGCTGGGTCGGGTTGCGCGGATCTCTTCGATCATGTGGCCAATATTGATGTCATTCAACGCGAGAAAACGCTCACCAAGAACATCACCACCTGCCTCTAGGATTACCTCACGCGCTACACGGTTTACCTCCCAGCCCCAGATATAGTTGGATCCGGTAAGATATCCGCGCCCGCCAAACCGTGGCAGCGCCCAACTAAGAAGCGGAAGTAAATGCTGGTTCGGGCATGCGTGCGTGTAAACAACGTGCTCAGAGGCCTCGAATCCTTCATAAGGCAGGCTGTACCACAGTGTCGCGCCAAATCGTTCAAGAACAGGGATGACGTCTTTCCGGCTCCAACTGGTAATGCAACCAATGACATGGGCGACAGATTGTTCTTTCAGAATTTCTGTGCAAAGCGGTGCGTAGAGGTCAATGTTACCCTTGGGGTCACGCTCGACCGTTTCGAAAGTGAAATCAAAAGAGGGATCCGCGTTTACGACGTCGATCGCCAACAAGGCGCCTCGCCTGCTTGCGCACGACAGGCTCCCATAGCTGCCACTGCGAGAATACAAAATACCAAGTTTTATCGTTTTTCGCATTGGCTTTTGCTCCTCCCAAAACAAAAAAACCCTGCATCGTCACCCTGAGAACAGGGAAGATACAGGGCACGGTTGCCGACTGACACATGTCAGAATTTAGAATCAGGCTAGTCGTTTACAGTTATTTGTCAAGTTTTTGGAACAGCAAAGGGTTTTTGTTGCTCGTTAACACAACAAGAATTGCGCCCTAAATCCATGCCGCTTAAGTGAGAAGCCAAATCTCTCTTTGCTAATTCCTCCGACGAATCGGCTGCCCGTCGCAACTCGGACTGTGATATCGCAAACGAACCTGACCCATCAGCCTGGTCAGCCCGATTACTCATGCTTTGTCCGCATCTTACCCGTTCGTCCACTGTGCAGCAAACGGCGCGATTTCCCGAAGCGGTCACTCGTAATCAGCGCGGCGAAAGAGGAAAAAGAGCCCACTCTGACGCATGCTGCATCCCCAATGAACGTCCGCTGTTTTCAGTTCTAAATGGGGACTGGCGGTGTCCGTAATCGCTCCGGGTGGACTGCTGAACAACGTCAGTTCTCTGATGATTTTTGCGCAAATGGAATTCAGCCTAAACCCAACTATGACTCATTCTGAGGACCCCAAAAAATACCTGCTTGACAGAATCACCTATTTATTCGTTCATTAACCGAACTAATGGAGTGACAAGATGATCGGATCAAGAAACCTTTCGCGACAGTTTTCGCGCAGCGCCGTTGTTCAGGCGATAGCGTCTGCCGGGCCGATTTCGAGGGCGAGCCTTTCCAAACAGATTGGCCTCTCCAAACAGACAGTTTCTGAAATCGTATCCGACCTCGAAAATGAAGGATGGATCACTGAAACGGGTCGCACCACTGGTCACGTCGGGCGAACGGCTACGACCTACAAATTGGTTCCGGACGCCGCATTTGTGTGCGGAGTGGATCTTGGCGGCACCAAAGTGCGCACAGCAATCATTGATCTGACCTGCACCGTCGTGGCCGAGTTGACCGAATCCACGGACGCGCAGGGTGGCATCGAGGTTGCCCGACAAATCGGACGGCTGTGCCGAAAGACGGCTGCGAACGCTGGTGTGGATTGGTCCAAGGTCATGTTTGCCACCGTTGGCGTCCCAGGCGTTCCGGATCAAAAATCCGGATCGGTTAGGATGGCACCTAATATCGGCAAAATCGGCGACATGGATTTTGCAGGTGCATTGGAAAACGAGCTCGGTTTTGCCGTTCAGGTCGAGAACGACGTGAACCTCGCCGCGATCGGTGAACAGTGGAGCGGTTGCGCGTCCGAGGTGGACAACATGGCGTTCGTGTCACTTGGCACGGGCATCGGCGCGGGGATAATCGTCGGCGGGCAGATCATCCGTGGCGCGATGGGCGCGGCAGGTGAACTTGGCTTTCTCCCCTTCGGGGCGGACCCTTTCGAGCCCGGCTCGCTGAAAACGGGTGCGCTTGAACGTCAGGCCGGTTCTTTCGGCATGATCAACAGATATGCACAGCTTGCGGGCAAGGAGGTTCAGGTCAAAGATCTTTTTGATCTCGCGGTGGCCGGAGATGAACACGCAAATACGGTGTTGGATGAGACGGCCCGATTGGTTGCCCGTTTGATTGCAACAATCGGTGCAGTTGTCGATCCGTCGATGGTTGTTCTTGGAGGGTCAATCGGTCAGCGCCATGAATTGCAAAAACGTATTGAGGTCGCGCTTGCGGCCTGTTTCCCGAACCCGATCAACATCAAGCGTTCGGCGCTCGGCGATCATGCCGCCCTTGTTGGCGGTGCGGCGGTTGGGTTGGCGCACCTGCATCACACCATATTTGCCGCTGGACTGAACAATGTGGAGATTGATCTTCCGCAGCTTTCTGCTCCTGCATGGAGGGGGATTGCATGACTTTGGATGCAGCGATAGCCAGCCGAATTGATGCGGCACTCGATAAGAAAAAGGCGATTGCATTGCTGAGAGGTGCGGTCGCGTGCAACAGCATCACCGGCAAGGAAGCGAACTTTGTGGCCTTCCTATCGGACGAAATGCGTGCGCGTAAATTGGCCCCGCTGACCGAAGAGTTCCTACCGGGTCGACCGAATATTTGGGGAAACCGAACCGGCGCAGCGGGCGGCAAACGGCTGCAGTTTATCGGCCATACTGACACCGTCCACGTCGAGGGATGGAGTGAGCATTGGGCAGGCACCGAACGGGAAGATCCGTTTGGTGGTGCCGAAGTTGACGGCGCCATTTGGGGGCGCGGCGTCACCGATCTGAAGGGTGGAATCTGCGCGGCGCTTGCGGCGCTTGATCTACTGGATGAGGCGGGTCTCCAACTTAACGGCGATGTGGCTTTCGCGTTCATCGGTGATGAAGAAAGCGGCGAAGAGGGCATCGGGGTCAGTGCCGGGGTCGCACATTGGACCGACATGGTTCTGGCGGGCAAAGTCCCGCGACCGGATTTTGCGGTCTATGTCGAACCGGGGAGCCTCTCGGTCTACACGGCCCAGATCGGATTCTTTATTGCCGATGTGAAAATCACTGGAAAGTCCGCATACTTTGGGCGACCCGACCTTGGCGTTGACGCATTGAAGGCGACGCATTCGATTTTGGCCTCTGTCTGGGAGCACGCAGAAGAGCGCCAAGGGCTGCAGGCGCATCCGCTAACGGGTCAGTCATCCGTGCTTGTCACTGGATTGGAGGGCGGCGGCTACATTGCCGTTCCCGGTGAATGCAAATTCTCGGTCATTGGCTCGCTGCGACCAGGCGACGCCTTGGATGATGTTGCCGCAGAATTTGAAGCCGCAGTGCGCAATACCCCTGTCGCGGACGGGATCGAAATTGAGATTGCTTATCCAGCCGGTCGTGACCATCCCAATGGCGGGACGCCCGCCGAGGTATCCCAAGACCTGCCGGGGATAACACTGCTTAGAGAGGCTGTTGCGCACGCTAGTCCACAACTGGGCAAGATAGGCGGTGCTCCATTCTGGTCCGAAAGCTCGTTTCTCATCAACAGGCTGGGCGTCCCGACCGTTTATTGCGCACCGGGCAACATCGCCTGCTGTCACACATCCCAAGAGCACCTCTCAATTGAGGAGTATTTCAACGCCATTCGGGCCTTTGCACGGTTCATGGTGGCCTATTGCGGATCATCGAAAACTTAAAATCAACCAGGGAGAGAAGACCATGAATTTCTATCAAAGCTTAACAATTGGTGCCGCCGCACTCGCATTTTCTGCGACCGCCGCCTTTTCGCAAACCACAGGCCCGCAGGGAGAAACCGCAACGCCCTCGTCGGAGGTCACCGTATCAGATGAGCTTACAGCCAGCCTTCAAGACAAGGGCCTTACGGCTGCGCTGTTGTGGCATGATCAGTCAGATTTTGTGAATGCTGTGACTGCCGGTGCAACGGACGAGTTTACGCGTCTCGGAATCGAAGTCGTCATCACAACATCTGCGGCTTTTGACGCGGCCAAGCAGCGCAGCGATATTGAAACCGCCCTTGTGCGGTCTCCTGATATCATCCTGTCCTTGCCGCTTGATCCGGTGACATCGGCTGCGGCATTTCAGGAAGCACGCGAAGAAAACGTCGCGCTCGTTTTTCTGTCAAACCTGCCAGAGGGATTCGAGCATCCCACAGACTATGCGGCGATTGTAACCGATGACTTGTTCCAGATGGGCAAACAGGCGGCAGATGCGCTTGCTGCATCTATGGGAGAAGCCGGCACCGTTGGCTGGATCTATCATGATGCCAACTATTATGTGACCAACCAACGCGATAACGCTTTCAAGTCCACGATTGAAAACGACTATCCAAACATTGAAATCGTGGCCGAAGCCGGTATCAGCGATCCCGCGCGTGCCGAAGAAATCGCCAACGCGATGTTGCTGCGTAACCCTGATCTTGGCGGCGTATACGTCACATGGGCCGGCCCAGCCGAAGGCGTGCTTGCCGCGCTGCGGTCGAACGGGAACACCGCAACAAAGTTGGTGACTCTTGATTTGAGCGAGCCTATCGCGCTGGACATGGTCAACGGCGGCAACGTGGTCGCACTGGTGGCTGATGAAGCTTATGAGCTTGGCCGCGCAATGGCAGCCGCAGGAGCGCGCCAGTATTCTGGTGAAGAAACTCCACCCTTCGTGGTTGCCCCCGCTGTCACTGTTACGGCTGATAATGTGTCCGAGGGCTGGATGCAGTCCTTGCACATTGAAGCACCCACTAGCCTTACGGCGAACTGAAACCAAGTCATGGCCAACGGGACACTCTCCTCGTTGGCCACCCAATTGCCATTATCATAACCATCGCGAAATCGGAGTGCTGAGATGTCGCCAACCGCAATCTACCGCAAATACGAGCTGCAGAACTATATCGTTTACCTCGGCTTTATCGCAATTTTCTTGTTTTTCGCGGTCACGCTTCATGACGCGGGTTTTACGTCGACCCGGAACCTGACTAACATACTGCTGCAAACTGCGCCCGCAACAATCCTGGCAATAGGTTTAGTGTTCGCGCTTTCGGCCGGTGAAATTGATCTTTCCTTTGGGTCAGCCGTCGCGGTATCGGCGCTTTCGGCTGCGGTTGTTATGCAAGTTTTACCGATGCCATTCGCCATTCTTGCCGGACTTGGCGCTGGACTCGCCGTCGGTGCGTTCAACGGCCTATTGGTGGCATGGCTACGGCTACCGTCGTTCCTTGTGACACTCGCAACACTGGGTCTATTCGCGGGCATTGCCCGCACAATGACCGATTTGCGGTCAATTCCAGTGACGAACGATTTCTTCACCGGGTTTTTTGGATCGGGCAAACTGTTAGGTGTTCCATCGCTGGTGTGGTGGACGATTATCGGCATTGCGATCGGGCATGTCGTTTATCGCCACACGCGGTTCGGGGCGCATGTCTTGGCTACTGGCGACAATGCCCGTGCCGCACAAGTTTCGGGGATCAAGGTTCCTCGCATTCGTTTTATGGTTCTGACTATTTGTGGCGGCTGTGCCGGTCTTGCTGGACTGCTCTATGCAGGCCGCCTTCAGTCTGCCACTTACACGCTTGGCGAAAGTGATCTGATGATCGTGATTGCAGCCGTGATCGTGGGTGGCACGGCTTTGAACGGCGGCAAAGGGTCAATCATCGGCGCGCTGATTGGATCACTGCTGATGGGGATGCTGAACAACGGGCTTATCCTGATGGGCCTGCAGGTCTCCGACCAGATGATTGTTCGCGGCCTTATCATTCTCGTCGCTGTGGCAGCATCGCTGCGCGACACAACACGCTAAAGGGGGGCAACCATGTTTCTTGATCTTCTCACCCGTCGCAACCCAGCCCTGATTGAAGCAGCGATCATGTTGCATCAGGACGGAAAGCTGCCGGCGAACTGTTACGTGCTTGATCTCGATACTGTCGAAGAGAACGCGCGAATATTCAACGACACCGCAACATCGCTCGGTCTCAAGACATTTGCGATGACCAAACAAGTCGGTCGGCATTCTGGCTTTTGTGAAGCTGTGATGCGCGGCGGGATTGATCGCTGTGTGGCGGTAGACATCGCCTGTGCGGTGGCCTGTCATCGCGCTGGATTGAAGGTCGGCCATCTGGGTCACCTTGTGCAAATCCCAAGGGGGGAGGCCGACCTCGCGGCCGGATACCTGCAGCCTGATTACTGGACGGTCTTTAGCGACGATAAGGCCGACGAAGCCGCACTGGCGGCACGTCGGGCAGGTCGTGATCAAGCGCTGCTTGCGCGCATTCAGACAGAAGGCGATACGTTTTATCGCGGCCATGAAGGTGGTTTTGACGCAGAAACGATCGTTGAGGTTGCCGACAAGATGGATGCCCGCGACGGCGCGCATTTTGCAGGTATTACCACGTTTCCCGCGCTTTTGTTCGATCAGGGCACCCGCAAGGTGAAGACCACTCCGAACCTTGCAACGCTGAACAGGGCCGCAGAGGCCCTCGCCAAAGTCGGGCGAAGTGGCGTTGAAATCAATGCCCCCGGAACCACATCATCCGCTGTGCTGAAAGCCTTGGCTGATGCCGGCGCGACCCAGTGCGAACCGGGGAACGGCCTACACGGGACAACACCGCTGCATGCGGTCGAGGACCTGCCGGAACGTCCCGCTGTCCTGTATCTATCGGAAGTCTCACACAGACACGCAGACAAAGCCTTCTGTTTTGGTGGTGGTCTTTATGTCGATCCGGTCTTTCCGGAATATGATGTACAAGCCATCGTCGGCACGGACGCCGGCGACAAATCCAGGCGATCTGTTGAAATCCCGAAACGGCAGTCGATTGACTACTACGGCATGATTGATGCAACAGGGACTGCAGGCCCGAAGACGGGCGACAGCGTCATTTTCGGATTTCGCGGACAGGCTTTCGTCACGCGCGCCTACATCGCCGGAATTTCCGGCATTGCCAGCGGCAATCCTACCGTCACTACCATCGAAAACATTTTCGGCCAGCGCGAAGCCTGGCCCGACCTGAGGTGATCGCATGACACAATCAATCTTATCTTTGACTGACATTCACAAAGCATTCGGTGGCGTCGTCGCAATTGACAATTTTTCACTGGAACTATTTCCAGGCGAGATTGTGGCGTTGGTCGGCGACAACGGTGCGGGGAAATCGACGTTGATCAAGATCGTATCAGGCGTGCATAAACCGACATCGGGAACAATCCGCCTTGATGGCGACGAAACCAGCTTTTCGGATGCATCCGGCGCTCGCGAAGCAGGGATTGAAGTTGTTTATCAGGACCTCGCTCTTGCCGATCAGCAACCCGTCTACATGAACATGTTTCTTGGCCGCGAACTGACCAAGCGCCCTTTTGGGCTTTTGGACAAGCGCAAGATGATGGACGACACTCAGGAATTGGTGGACGAGCTGGACGTGCGCATTCCGTCGGCCCGCGCAACAATCCGGGACCTGTCGGGTGGTCAGCGTCAAGGCATCGCGATCGCCCGCGCAACTCATTGGGCGAGCAAGCTCATCCTGCTTGATGAACCCACGGCCGCGCTTGGCGTCGCGGAAACTGCACGGGTCGAAGAACTGGTGCACTCTCTGAGAGAGCGTAACATCGCGATCCTCATCGTCAGCCACAGTCTTGATCAGGTGTTTCGCCTGTCCAACCGGATCTGCGTGCTGCGACGTGGTCAGCAGATCGGCGTCAAGGAAACTGCGAAAACAGACAAGAATGAAATCATTGCGATGATCACAGGCTTGCAAACCTGATGCGATCAATCACCACTCCAGTCCCGCGAGGTTTCTAATGGAAGTGATCATAAGGCCCGACGTCGAAACGGCTGTCGATCTGGTCGTCAGAGTCATCGTTGCTCGGATCAAAGAGAAACCAAACGCCGTTTTGGGGCTTGCAACCGGCAGAACGATGGAACGGGTCTATGGGCGGCTTGTTGAAAGCGGAGTATCGTTTGCCCGCTGCTGGGCGTTCAATCTGGATGAATACATCGGACTGCCGCATAGCGATCCGAATTCCTACCGAACCTATATGAACAAGCACTTGTTCGATCATGTGGACATAGACCCCGCAAACACCCATGTGCCGAACGGTTGTGCAACGGATCTTAAACAGGCGGCGCGGGACTATGAGGCGAAGATAGTCGCGGCGGGCGGGATCGACCTGCAGTTGCTTGGGATCGGCGAAGCAGGACATATCGGGTTCAACGAGCCGCTGGCGTCGTTCATGTCACGCACGAGAGACAAATCACTGACCCCGACAACACGTGCCCAGAACGCCGAGATGTTCGGAGGCGATGCGGACAAGGTGCCAAAACGGGCGCTTACGATGGGGG
>DDMF01000002.1:29250-29605 GCA_002340515.1 Rhodobacteraceae bacterium UBA2553
GGGCACAATTTTGGATGCGCGAGAACTGGTCTTGCTCGCGACTGGCCAAGCGAAGGCATTGATTATCGCAAAGGCAGTTGAAGGTCCGATTACATCCATGGTCAGCGCGTCCGCGATCCAGATGCACCCGAATTGTAAAGTCGTTGTTGACGAGGGCGCTGCGAAGGAAATGCAGGGCTGCGACTATTACAATTTTGTATTTGCGAACGAACCCGAATGGGACGGTTTTCGACAACCAGAGAATTGAGAATTGTCATTTTTCAATTTCCAGAACGAGGAAGCTCTCAACGATCCTTTCCGAAAGCGGTCCTTGGCGCAGCTGCAGCGAAAGCACACTTAGTTTAAGGTTTTTCGA
>DDMF01000108.1 GCA_002340515.1 Rhodobacteraceae bacterium UBA2553
AAACCCGCCCGACGGCGCATTGTCGAGATCGGCAATGCCCGGTTCGATCATCGCCTCATAGGGCGCCCAGAACGGCATTTCCCAAACGGGATCCGCACAGGCCAATGCGCCACCGCGCACCGCATCGGCATCCGCAGGGGATGTGGCATAGAACGGCGACAAATCGGGACCAACGGCAACGCGCGCCGCGCCGGTCAGCGTCGCCATAGAGATTACCAAATCGGGCGTCTCCTCATCCGCCAGCGCCAAAGCATCGGCCAGAACAAGCCGCCCTTCGGCATCGGTGTTGTTGATCTCAACCGTCAGCCCCTTGCGGCTGGTCAGGATATCGCCGGGGCGAAACGCGTTGCCTGCAACCGCGTTTTCCACCGCAGGCACCAACACCCGCAGGCGTAGTTTTAATCCAAGCGCCATGATCATATGTGCAAGGCCCAGAACTGTCGCCGCCCCCCCCATATCCTTTTTCATCAATGCCATGGAACTCCCGGGTTTGAGGTTCAAGCCGCCCGTGTCAAAACACACCCCTTTGCCAACCAATGTCAGGGTCGGGCCTGTGTCACCCCAGCGCAGGTCGATCAACCGCGGCGCGCGATGAGGGTGATCGGCGGCACGGCCAACAGCGTGGATCATCGGGTGGTTTTTTGCCAGAAGATCCGTCCCTAAGATGGTCGAGATTTGCGCGCCAAAGGTCTGAGCGAGCTTTGCCATCTCAGCCTCAAGATCAGCCGGCCCCATATCTTCGGTGGGAGTGTTGATGAGATCGCGGGTCAAAGCCTCGCCCGCAGCGATGGCTTCGATCCGGGGCGCGTCTACGCCAGCGGGAGCCAGTAATTCAGCTTTGATGGCGGTCTGGGTGCGGTAACGATCGAACTGATATCCCGCCAAGAGCCATCCCAGGGCGACCTCGGCCAATTCCGGCCCGGTCAGGGTCTCGGCGCAGGTGGTGTCGAGTGCATATGTTCCAGCGGGCAAGGTTGCGCGTGCGGCGGCCAGCCCGAACCGCTTTCTGGTGCGATCCTGTGCTGTGCCATAGCCGACCAATGCCATACTTGGGGCACCTGTTTCCCCCGGCACCACCAGCGTGGCCCCAAGCGTGCCACAAAACCCATTTGCCCGTGCCCAATCGCGCGCGCGCTCTGGCAGGCGGGCCAATGCGGCATCATCCCCTTTGGGGATAACCACAAGCGGAAGGGCGGTGTCGGTCGGGGGGGCAAATTGAAGGGTCATCAGGTGCCTATCTGTTAGATTTGCCACAGATTAGCGACCTGAACTGCGCCTGCAACCCGTCTTAGACGGACATGTCCTGTAAATCCCAGACGGCGATCAGCGAGCCTTCGCCAATACGTGTAAATCGGCTGAGAACCGCGTGGTATCCCACAGCGTCATTTCCCCCTGCCAGATCCAGCGCGTCACGCGCGACGCGCGCCAAAGTGGTCATGCCGAGTTTGCGTGCGATATCGACCAATTTGCGAATCTCTTGCCGGGTTTCGTCCACTTGCCCCGCCGCATATTTCTTTTGAATATGTGACAAGCCCACCGCCAGATCCTCCAGCGCTTGATTGACTAGTTTATCGGCCCCTTTTGGCCCAAGCTGCAGGCATAACACCTCGAGCTGATCCCGATCCAGCCGGACCGTTTCTTGATGGTGAAGTTGTTTAATTGCGCTCACGGCGACACCCCATGCGTATTCTCTCGTTGCGAACACAATGCGGGCGGATGTCTCAAGGAAAGGTATATCTACCTAGGAGAAATTGCTCGAATTCCCTGAAAATATTCGGTAAAATCATCCGAAATCGGAGGAGACACTTATGGACAAAGCGAAACCGCTTCCTGCATATCTTGTGCAGCGTTATCAGGGCTGGAAAGCCACTGGATATGCTGAAAACAAAGCGTGGTATCGTCGTTTGGCAGATGAAGGTCAGCGCCCTCGCGCCATGATTGTATCCTGCTGTGACAGCCGGGTGCATGTGACCTCTATCTTTGGTGCGGATCAGGGTGAATTCTTTTTGCACCGCAACATTGCCAATCTGGTGCCGCCTTACGAACCCGGAGGCGATTACCACGGGACATCGGCGGCGGTGGAATATGCGGTGACGGCGCTGAATGTGACCCATCTGATTGTGCTGGGCCATTCCAACTGCGGCGGGGTCAAAGGTTTTCATGATATGTGCCACGGCCATGCGCCGGAACTGGCGGATGAGAAAAGCTTTGTGGGGCGTTGGATGTCGATCCTGAAGCCGGGGTATGAGCGGCTGGGCGGAAATGACGCCGAGATCCCCGTGCGTGAGCTTGAGAAAGAGGCGGTGATTGTCTCGCTTAACAACCTGATGACCTTCCCTTTTGTACGTGACGCGGTGGAAAGCGAAGTGCTGTCGTTGCATGGATTGTGGACCGATATCGGCGAAGGCGGGTTGGAGTATTTTGACACTGAGACGAACACTTTCCTACCGGTATGATTTTGTCCTGTGTGGCTTTCATCCTTTTGCGGCAGGTTGTTCTGTACTAAAGCGTTTCGGTTTTAA
>DDMF01000146.1:0-534 GCA_002340515.1 Rhodobacteraceae bacterium UBA2553
CAATTCCGCCATCTGGGCACGGGTTGGTGAAGGGCGATGTAATGTGAACCGGGGGGGGCGTCAAGCGGTTTAACTGAGTTTCGCGCAAAAAGCTTTCTGTCTTGCTCAATCGACCCGGGAAAGCTATTCCATTGCTCGAGATATGCGATATGCATTTGCGCGAGATTTGCAAGGAGGACACCGATGTCCAAGCTAGTGACCATTTATGGCGGATCCGGTTTTGTGGGGCGTTATGTGGCGCGTCGTATGGCCAAGCAAGGCTGGCGGGTGCGGGTCGCCGTGCGTCGCCCCAATGAGGCGCTTTATGTAAAGCCTTATGGTGCGGTGGGTCAGGTCGAACCAATCTTGTGCAACATTCGCGATGACGCGTCGGTGCGGGCGGCGATGCAAGGTGCCGATGCGGTTGTGAACTGCGTGGGTGTGCTGTTGGCGATTGGCAAAAATACCTTTAACCAGGTGCACGCCGTGGCCGCCGAACGGATCGCCAAGATTGCAGCAGAAGAAGGCGTGGGCCGGTTGGTGCATGTGTCCTCG
>DDMF01000146.1:597-2770 GCA_002340515.1 Rhodobacteraceae bacterium UBA2553
GCGCGGTGACGCCGCCGTTCAGGCCGCCTTCCCCGGTGCCATTATCCTGCGCCCCTCGATTATTTTTGGTCAGGAAGATCAGTTCTTTAACCGCTTTGCCCGGATGACAGGCATGAGCCCGGTGATCCCGCTTGTTGGTGCAAATACAATGTTCCAGCCGGTCTATGTGGATGATGTGGCCGCCGCCGCCGAAAAGGGCGTGTTGGGCATGGCTGAGGCTGGCATCTATGAACTTGGCGGGCCAGATGTGGAAAGCTTCCGCGATCTGATAGCGCGCATGTTGAAACATGTTCAGCGTCGTCGCGGTGTGATCAATATCCCGTTTGGCATCGCCCGTATCAACGCCTTCTTCTTTGACATGATCCAAAAGGTTTCCGGTGGTTTGGTGCCGGCGCTTCTCAGCCGCGACCAGGTGCGCAGCCTGCGCGCGGATACGGTTGTGCATGAGGGCGCCAAGGGCTTTGCCGATCTGGGCGTTCAGCCGATCGCCATGGATGCAATCCTGCCCGATTACCTGTGGCGCTTTCGCACGGGTGGCGAATACGCAGCCATCACAGCCTCAGCCAAAAACCTGAAAAGCTGATTTCGGCAGATAGATTTGAGAATGGGCGTGGCCGATGGCTGCGCCCATTTTCGTTCAGCTATACGCAACGCCCAACAGAGCCAGCCCCAACACCACGCGGTAAATCACGTATGGGGTAAAGCTGACCGATCGTAAAAGGCGCATCATCAGGCTGAGCGCGAGCAAGGCTGAGACAAAAGAAAACCCCGCCGCAATGGCCCCGTCGCGTGCCGCTTGTGCGTTGGCCGTCGCGACCACTTCGCTGCCCAGCAATACGCCAGAGGCAAAGATCACCGGGATCGACATCAGCATGGCAATTTTGGCCCCGTCAGAGCGTTCATAGCCCAAGGCCCGCGCGCCAGAGATGGTCATGCCGGAACGCGATGATCCGGGGATCAGCGCCACGGCTTGCCACAGGCCCATGATTACAGCGTCGCGCAGGCTCCAGTCGCTCGCGGATTTCACCTGTGCGCCACGTTGATCCACCACATAAAGCACAACGCCAAACACCAGCATGGTCCAGCCGATCACTTTGACAGACCGCATCGCGTCATCCAGCCCGGTCAGTTTCAGCAGTATGCCAAAGAGCACCGCTGGGATCGTCGCGACCATCAACAGAAACGCCAGCTTGGCCCCCGGCGTATCAATCCGCCCGGTCAACATGCGCGGAATGCCCATCAGCCCCATCTTCACATCCGACCAGAAAAAGATCACCACGGCCAGCAAAGTGCCCATATGCACGGCCACATCAATCACCTGACCTTGGTCGGGATAACCGGTCAGGATTGGCACCAAAACGAGGTGTCCTGACGAGGAGACGGGCAAAAATTCGGTGATTCCCTGAATAATGGCGACAAGGAAAAGATGGGCGAGGGACATGGGTAAACCCTTGAAAACTGCGGTTGTGGGCAAGCTACTGGAACGCGTTCGAAAGGGAAGAGGGAATATAGGTCATAATTATTGACATAAAAAATGGATAAATTTAACTCCAACACCCCGAAAACTCAAAAAAACCCCACATTAGGTCAGTATTGCTGACTTTTCATTTCCCCCAACCTTTTTTACAAGGGCATTCCCAGCTATGCGTTTCAAGATAAACGCGCGATGTGACGGAGAGCAAGGTTATGGCAAAGCAGCCGATGTTGAAATTTGTGAACGTAGACCGCGATATGCCGCAAAAGCGGTCGGCGGAAACACGCAAAGAAGACTTTCATGAGATCTATGCAGAGTTTGCCGCCGCCAAGGCCGAAGAGCAAGCAAGCCGCTGCTCTCAGTGTGGCGTGCCGTACTGCCAATCCCATTGCCCCTTGCACAACAACATCCCCGACTGGCTGCGCATGACCGCAACCGGGCGGATGAAAGAGGCCTATGAGCTGTCGCAAGCCACCAACACCTTCCCGGAAATCTGCGGCCGCATCTGCCCGCAGGATCGCCTGTGCGAAGGCAATTGCGTGATCGAACAATCCGGTCATGGCACCGTCACCATCGGCGCGGTTGAAAAATACATCACCGACACCGCGTGGGAAAATGGCTGGGTCGAAGAAATCACGCCCGGCAAAGCGACCGGCGAAAAGGTTGCGATCATCGGCGCAGGTCCCGGTGGCATGGCCG
>DDMF01000146.1:2778-15519 GCA_002340515.1 Rhodobacteraceae bacterium UBA2553
CCGCCGCTGACGTTTTGGTGCGCGCGGGTGTGTCCGTGACCATCTATGACCGCCACGACCGTGCGGGCGGGCTTCTGACTTATGGCATCCCCGGCTTTAAGCTGGAAAAAGACGTGGTGATGCGCCGGGTTGCATTGTTGGAGCGCGCGGGCGTTGACTTCAAACTCAATTGCAATGTGGGCGAAGACATCAGCTTTGCCGACATTCGCCGCGACCATGACGCGGTGCTGATTGCCACCGGTGTTTACAAAACGCGCGACCTGCAAGGGCCGGGTTCTGGCGCCTCAGGCATCGTGAACGCTCTTGACTATCTGACCTGTTCAAACCGCACTGATTTTGGCGACACGGTTGCCGAATTTGAAAGCGGCGAGCTGAACGCCAAAGGTAAAAAGGTTGTTGTCATCGGTGGCGGCGACACCGCGATGGATTGTGTGCGCACCGCCATTCGCCAGGGTGCCACCTCGGTGAAATGTCTCTATCGCCGTGACCGCGCCAATATGCCGGGGTCACAGCGTGAGACGCAAAATGCCGAAGAAGAAGGCGTGAAATTCGTCTGGCTGGCCGCGCCCAAGGGCTTTGCGGGGGATCCTGTCACCGGTGTGATGGTGCAGAAAAACCGCCTCGGCGCGCCAGATGCTTCTGGCCGTCGCAGCCCCGAAGTGATCGAAGGCGCGGATTATGTGGAAGAGGCTGATCTGGTGATCAAAGCTCTGGGCTTTGAACCAGAGGCCCTGCCGACCCTGTGGAATGAACCCGACCTGCCCGTGACCCGTTGGGGAACCGTGAAGGCCGCGTTTGAAACCCACAAAACCGATCTGGATGGGGTCTGGGCCGTCGGTGACATCGTGCGCGGTGCGTCCTTGGTGGTCTGGGCCATCCGGGATGGTCGCGAAGCGGGGGCCAACATTCTGGTCACCTTGTCCGAACGCGCCGCAGTCGCCGCCGAGTAATCACAAAATTCTGGGCAAGCCGGGCCGCCAAATGGCCGCGCCCACGCCCTGAGAGGAGACAGAGACATGACAAAATTTGATGCAGAATGGGTTGCCCAAGAAGAAGCCAAGCGCGCCTATATGGCCGAAAACGGGCTTTACAGCGAAGAAGAAGAGCACAGCTCTTGTGGGGTTGGCCTTGTGGTGGCCACCGATGGCAAAGCCTCGCGCAAAGTGGTTGAGGCGGGCATTAATGCGCTCAAGGCAATCTGGCACCGCGGTGCTGTGGACGCCGACGGTAAAACCGGCGATGGGGCGGGCATTCACGTACAAATCCCCGTGCCGTTTTTCTATGATCAGGTGAAACGCACCGGCCATGTCCCACGCGAAGATCAGTTGATTGCGGTGGGTCAGGTGTTCCTGCCGCGCACGGATTTTGGCGCGCAGGAAAAATGCCGGACCATCGTGGAAACCGAAATCCTCAAGATGGGGTATTACATTTACGGCTGGCGTCACGTGCCGGTGGATGTGACCTGTCTGGGTGAAAAGGCCAACGCGACCCGCCCTGAGATCGAACAGATCATGATCTCAAACGCGAAGGGCGTGGACGAAGAAACCTTTGAGCGCGAGCTTTACGTGATCCGCCGCCGGATTGAAAAAGCCGCCGCCGCGGCCCATATCGCCGGGCTTTACCTTGCGTCGCTGTCCTGCCGGTCGATCATTTACAAAGGCATGATGCTGGCCGAACAGGTGGCGGTCTTCTACCCCGACCTGATGGACGAGCGGTTCAAATCCTCCTTTGCGATTTATCACCAGCGGTATTCGACCAACACCTTCCCTCAATGGTGGCTGGCCCAACCGTTCCGCATGCTCGCGCATAACGGCGAGATCAACACGCTGAAGGGCAACCTGAACTGGATGAAAAGCCATGAGATCCGCATGGCGTCGGGGGCGTTTGGCGATCTGGCCGAAGACATCAAACCGATTGTGGCCGCTGGGTCATCCGACTCCGCAGCCCTTGATGCGGTGTTCGAAGTGCTGGTGCGCGCGGGCCGTTCGGCACCGATGGCCAAAACCATGCTGGTGCCGGAAAGCTGGTCAAAGCAAGCGATCGAACTGCCGGACGCGTGGAAAGATATGTATTCCTATTGCAACTCGGTGATGGAACCCTGGGATGGCCCTGCCGCCCTGGCGATGACCGATGGACGCTGGGTCTGTGCCGGTCTGGACCGCAATGGTCTGCGCCCAATGCGTTACGTTGTGACCGGCGACGGCTTGCTGATCGCCGGGTCCGAGGCGGGCATGGTGCCGATTGATGAAGCATCTGTGGTGGAAAAAGGCGCGCTTGGTCCGGGGCAGTTGATTGCCGTCGATATGGCCGAGGGAAAGCTCTACCATGACACTGAAATCAAAGACAAACTTGCGGCATCACAACCGTTCGGGGACTGGGTTGGCAAGATCCATAATCTTGAGGACAGCCTGACCGGGATCGAAGAAAAGGCGCTGTATTCCGGCGATGATCTGCGCCGCCGTCAGGTGGCGGCGGGTTATACGCTCGAAGAGCTGGAACAGATCCTCGCCCCTATGGCTGAGGACGGCAAAGAGGCGTTGGCCTCGATGGGCGATGACACCCCGTCGGCGGTTTTGTCGACCAAATACCGCCCGCTGTCGCATTTCTTCCGCCAGAACTTCAGCCAGGTGACAAACCCACCCATCGACAGCCTGCGCGAGTTTCGCGTGATGTCGTTGAACACGCGGTTCGGTAACCTGAAAAACGTGCTGGATGAGAATGGCGGCCAGACCGAGATTATCGTGTTGGAAAGCCCCTTTGTCGGCAATGAACAGTTTGATCAGATGATCAAGGCGTTCAACGCGCCGATGGTTGAGATTGACTGTACCTTCCCGGTCGGTGGCGGTGATGGGGCGCTGCAGACCGCGCTGAATGACATCCGCCAAAAAGCCGAAGAAGCGGTGCAATCGGGCGCGGGCCATCTGGTTCTGACCGATCAGGCACAGGGCGCCGACCGTATTGCGATGCCGATGATTTTGGCCACATCCGCCGTGCATTCGTGGTTGGTGCGCAAGGGGCTTCGGACCTTTACATCGCTGAACGTGCGCTCTGCCGAATGTCTTGACCCGCATTACTTTGCGGTTCTGGTCGGCTGTGGGGCAACCACGGTGAACGCCTATCTGGCTGAGGATTCTCTGGCCGACCGCATTGATCGCAACCTCTTGGATTGCTCGCTGACCGAAGCCACGCGCCGGTATCGCGAAGCCATCGACCAAGGTCTTTTGAAGATCATGGCCAAGATGGGCATCTCGGTGATTTCAAGCTATCGGGGTGGCCTGAACTTTGAGGCGGTGGGCCTGTCGCGCGCCATGGTGGCGGAATATTTCCCGGGCATGACCTCGCGGATTTCCGGCATTGGTATCGGCGGNNGGCGGCATTCAGAAGAAACTCGAAGAGGTTCACGCCGCTGGTTTCGGCGCGGGCAACATGGTTCTGCCGGTTGGGGGGTTCTATAAATCGCGCCGCTCGGGTGAGAAACACGCGTGGGAAGCACAGACGATGCACCTGTTGCAATCGGCCTGTGACAAGGCATCTTATGCGACGTTCCAACAGTATTCCGCGCGGCTTCGCGCCAACCCACCGATCCATTTGCGGGACCTCTTAGACATCAAACCGATGGGCAAACCCGTGCCGATCGAAGAGGTGGAAAGCATCACCGCGATCCGCAAACGGTTCGTGACACCGGGTATGTCGCTGGGCGCGCTGTCGCCCGAGGCGCATAAAACGCTGAACGTCGCGATGAACCGCATTGGGGCCAAATCCGACAGTGGCGAAGGCGGCGAAGATCCCGCACATTTCCACCCGGAACCCAATGGAGACAACCCATCGGCCAAGATCAAACAGGTCGCATCCGGCCGCTTTGGGGTCACGGCGGAGTACCTGAACCAATGTGAAGAGCTTGAGATCAAGGTTGCCCAAGGTGCCAAGCCCGGCGAGGGTGGCCAGCTGCCCGGTATGAAGGTCACTGACCTCATCGCCCGTCTGCGCCATTCGACCAAGGGCGTGACCCTGATTTCGCCGCCGCCGCACCACGATATTTACTCGATCGAGGATTTGGCCCAGCTGATCTATGATCTCAAACAGATCAACCCGCGCTGTAAGGTGACGGTGAAATTGGTGGCCTCCTCGGGTGTGGGCACCATTGCCGCCGGTGTGGCCAAGGCCAAGGCCGATATCATCCTGATTTCAGGCCACAATGGCGGTACGGGCGCATCCCCTGCGACCTCGATCAAATATGCGGGCCTGCCATGGGAAATGGGTCTGACCGAGGCGCATCAGGTGCTGTCGATGAACAACCTGCGCGAACGCGTCACGCTGCGCACCGATGGTGGTTTGCGCACCGGTCGGGATATCGTGATGGCGGCGATGCTTGGGGCTGAAGAATACGGCATCGGCACCGCGGCCCTGATCGCGATGGGCTGTATCATGGTGCGTCAGTGCCAGTCGAACACCTGCCCAGTGGGGGTCTGTACACAAGACGAAGACCTGCGCGCGAAATTCTCAGGCTCAGCGGATAAAGTGGTCAATCTGATCACATTTTATGCGCAAGAAGTGCGTGAAATTCTGGCCCGTATCGGCGCGCGCAGCTTGGACGAGGTGATTGGCCGTGCGGATCTTCTCAGCCAGGTGTCGCGTGGCTCTGCCCACCTTGACGACCTCGATCTGAACCCGCTGTTGATCACCGTTGATGGCGCAGATCGCATCACGTACGACCGCAATAAGCCGCGCAATGCGGTGCCGGACACGCTGGATGCTGAGATCGTGCGCGACGCCGCGCGGTTCCTGGAAGACGGTGAAAAGATGCAGCTGTCTTATGCGGTGCAAAACACCCACCGGACCGTCGGCACCCGCACCTCAAGCCATATCGTGCGTAAATTCGGCATGCGCAACAACCTGCAGCCCGACCATCTGACGGTCAAGCTGACAGGGTCGGCAGGCCAAGCGCTGGGCGCTTTTGCAGCACCGGGGCTGAAGATCGAAGTGTCGGGTGACGCCAATGATTACGTCGGCAAGGGCCTGTCGGGTGCGACCATTGTGGTGCGCCCCCCCATGTCCAGCCCGTTGGTGGCCTCGGACAATACAATCATCGGCAACACCGTGCTTTACGGGGCCACCGATGGCTATCTGTTTGCGGCGGGCCGCGCGGGCGAACGCTTTGCGGTGCGCAACTCAGGTGCCAAGGTGGTGATCGAGGGCTGTGGCGCCTGCGGGTGCGAATATATGACCGGCGGTGTCGCGGTGATCTTGGGCTCCATCGGGTCGAACTTTGGCGCGGGCATGACCGGCGGCATGGCGTATCTCTATGACCCAGAGGGGACCGCAACGGACCTGATGAACATGGAGGGGCTGGTGACCTGCCCTGTCGCCGTGGACCATTGGGAGAGCCAGTTGAAAACACTGGTCGAACGCCACGCCGCGGAAACCGGGTCCGCCAAAGCCGCCGAAATCCTGCGCCATTGGGACAGCGAAAAAGGCAATTTCCTTCAGGTTTGCCCCAAGGAAATGCTGGACAAACTGCCCGCCCCACTGGGGATTGAGGCAGAGGCGATTCCAGCGGAATAATCCCTGCCACATGTCATCTAAAAACGCCCGCCATCTTGGTGGGCGTTTTTGCATTCGCACCACAGGCGCGCAAAAAACCCAGCGCGGCCTTGACCGCATATGCTGCAACATGGTCTGAAAGATACGTGGCAAAACGAGCAAAAAAAACACCAGCCAAAAAAGGCAAACCGGCCAAATCGGCCAAAGCGAACACAGGGTTTCACCCAGTGCTTTGGCTGCGCAAATGGCTGCGCCGTTTCGTGCTGGCGCTGGTGGCGGTGTTTGCTATTGGGGTTGCGGGCTATTCGGTGATCAATCCGCCGACCACACCCTATATCATAGCGGAAAAAATGCGCCTTGGCTGGGTCGATCATCAATGGGTTGCCTATGATGAAATTGCTCCTGTCATGGTGCGGTCCGTGGTGGCGGCTGAGGATGCGAATTTCTGTCAGCATTGGGGCTTTGACATGCGCGCGATCCGGCTGGCCATTGACCACGGTGCCAATCGCGGGGCGTCGACCATCAGCCAGCAGGTCGTGAAAAACACCTATCTGTGGCAGGGTCGGTCCTGGCCGCGCAAAGCGCTAGAGGCGGTGCTGACCCCCGCCGTTGAACTGGTCTGGTCCAAGCGGCGCATCCTTGAGGTCTATTTGAACGTCATTGAATTTGACAAAGGGGTGTTTGGGGTTGAGGCCGCCAGCCAGCATTACTTTGGTGTTGCCCCGGAAAAACTGACCCCCACGCAGGCGGCGCGTTTGGCGGCGGTCTTGCCAAACCCCAAGGAACGCTCCGCCGCAAAACCCTCAACCGCGCTTCGAAAACGGGCGGCATCCATCCTGGACGGGGCCGCCACGATCCGCCGAGATGGGCGTTCGGCGTGTTTCGAGGATTGATCCCCCGCGCCAAAGCAGGCAATACGGGGGGGAAGCCCCCAAAATACTGAATGACCATGATCCGATTGTTCCACGTTCCGCTATCTCCTTTTTGCCGCAAGGTGCGCCTGTCCCTGGCCGAGAAAAAACTTGAGGTTGAGCTGGTTGAAGAACGCTATTGGGAGAAATCCACCGATTTCCTGCGTCGCAATCCGGCGGGCAAAGTGCCAGTGCTGAAAATGGACGGCAAGATGCTGACCGAAAGTGCGGCGATCTGTGAATACATTGAGGAAATGCACCCGACCCCTGTTTTGATGCCGAGCGACCCTGAAGGCCGCTACGAGGTGCGTCGGTTGATCAGCTGGTTTGATGATAAATTCCACAATGAAGTCACCGCAAATCTGCTTTACGAGCGGGTGAACAAAAAGGTTATGGGGGCGGGCTACCCCGAAAGCCGCGCCATCAAGGCCGGGGCCAAAGCGGTGAAATACCACCTCGATTACATGGGCTGGCTGTTGGATCAGCGCCGTTGGTTGGCGGGCAATGCGATGACCTTGGCGGATTTTGCCGCCGCTGCGCATTTGTCCTCCTTGGATTACATTTCCGACGTGGATTGGAACCGGAATGAGAATGTGCGGGAATGGTATTCCAAGATCAAATCCCGCCCGGCGTTTCGGTCGCTTCTGGCGGATAATGTGCCCGGTTTTCCGCCGCCCGCGCATTACGCGGATCTGGACTTTTGACCTTAGGCGCGGACACGCAGACCATCAAAGCCGCAATCGAAGAAAAGTCGCGGGCCGAAGGGTTTGCCGCGTTTGGCGTCTGTCGCCCTGACGCCACCCCCGACACCGCCGCGCGTTTGGCGCAATATGTCGCCGAGGGGCGCCATGGCGATATGGCCTGGATGGAAGAACGGATGGCTTGGCGCGGAAGTGCCGCCGCCCTTTGGCCCGAGGCAAAATCCGTCATCATGCTCGCCGAGCCCTACACCCCCGCGCACAACCCGCTGGATGTGCTCAAGCAGCCTGAGAAGGGCGCGATTTCCGTCTATGCGCAGAACCGCGATTACCATGACATCGTGAAAAAACGGCTGAAACGCGTGGGGCGTTGGATGGTCGAAACCTATGGCTGTGAGATTAAGGTCTTTGTCGACACCGCGCCCGTGATGGAAAAACCACTGGCGGCGGCGGCGGGGCTTGGATGGCAGGGCAAACACTCCAACCTGCTCAGCCGTGATCTGGGCAATTGGTTTTTTCTGGGGGCGATTTTCACCACGCTTGAGTTGCCGGTGGATGCGCCGGGGGTTGAAAACTGTGGCAACTGTCGTGCCTGTCTGGACGCCTGCCCAACCGATGCCTTTCCGGCCCCATTTCAGGTCGATGCGCGGCGTTGCATTTCCTATCTGACGATTGAACATAAAGGCCCGGTGGATCATGAGCTGCGCGGCAAGCTGGGCAATCACATCTATGGCTGTGACGATTGTCTGGCGGCGTGCCCGTGGAATAAATTCGCAGTTGAGGCCCATGAAATCCGCTATGCCGCGCGTGATGATCTGGCCGCCCCGGACCTTGCGCATTTGGCGGGGTTGGATGATGCGAGTTTTCGCACTAAATTCTCAGGCAGCCCGGTGAAACGGATCGGCTGGGGTCGATTTATGCGCAATGTGCTTTATGCAATTGGCAATTCTGATCGGCAAGAGTTGAAGCCATTGGTGGTGCAGTACCTTCAATCAGAGGATGAGACCGTGGCAGATGCAGCACGGTGGGCAGTTGATAAGTTAAGTAAATCAATGGTTTGACCTAAATCAATTTGTTAGAATTGTTCTAAATCAAAGCATCTTAGAATTATAATTAGAATACTTCCAGAAATGGAGGTTCTTATGAAACAATTCACCCTATCCCTACTTGTAACAACGGCCCTGACCGGGGTTGTCGCCGGTCCAGCGCTGGCGCTGGACGCAACGGCCTTGCGCGAAACCGCGCTTGAGACGTTCAAACCGCTGCCCTCAACCGTGCCTGCGGTCAACGATAATCCCATCACGGCTGAGAAAATTGAGCTTGGCAAAATGCTCTTTTTCGATCCCCGCCTGTCCGCGTCAGGCGTGTTTAGCTGTTATTCCTGCCACAATCTGACCACCGGGGGGGACGACAATCTTGAAACCTCTATTGGCCACGGCTGGCAAAAAGGGCCACGCAATGCACCGACGGTTTTGAATTCTGTGTTGAATGAGGCGCAGTTCTGGGACGGGCGCGCCGATGATCTGGCCGCCCAAGCCAAAGGCCCGATTGAGGCCGGGGTCGAAATGGCCAATACGCCTGACAACGTTGTCGCCACACTGATGTCGATGCCTGATTATGTCACGCGGTTTGGCGATACCTTCCCCGGCGAAGGTTCGGTCAGTTTTGACAATATGGCCAAGGCGATCGAAGCGTTTGAGGCGACCTTGCTGACGCCCGCCCCGTTTGATGCGTGGTTGAATGGCGATGATGGCGCGATGACGGCGGATCAGCTGGCAGGGCTGGATTTGTTCATGGACAAAGGCTGTGCGTCTTGCCACTCCGGCGTGAACGTCGGCGGGCATGGCTATTATCCCTTTGGTCTGATCGAACGCCCCGGTGCAGATGTGTTGCCCGAAGGGGACAAAGGCCGGTTTGCGGTGACAGATACGGTGGATGACGCCTATGTGTTCCGCGCGTCCCCCTTGCGCAATATCGGTATCACCGCACCCTATTTTCACTCAGGCAAAGTGTGGGATTTGAAAGTCGCCGTGCAGATTATGGCCGAAAGCCAGTTGGGCGAAGTGCTGTCGGATCAGGAGGCTGACCAGATTGTGGCTTATCTCGACAGTCTCACAGGCATGTTGCCCGAGGTGAGCGTGCCTGTGTTGCCAGCCGAGACGCCAACCACTCCACGACCAACGGCAGAGATTCTGCCGGCTGCACATTAAGCTTTGGTCTGGAAAATGGGGCTGGCTGTCACGGCCAGCCCTTGGCGTATCGCGCTAAGATCGTTTTCCCATGCGATAAGCCGCCACAACGCTTTGCACCGCGCGCGGTGTTTCGGCCAACCGCATCGGACCAATGCGGGACGCCCCAACTTTGTAGGATACGATGATGCGGTTAGATCCTTTGCGCGGTGTGATCACCACATGGGCATCAATTCCTTTGGACAAAAACGCCGAGCGCAGCGTCGATTTCAGCTCAGCTTCGGACATATTGGCCTTGGCGCGGTCACCCCAAGCCACTTCGATCAGAATATCATCTGACCCGCCAAAAAACCCCCGCAATGTGTCCACCGTGGCGGACAAAGGGCGCAGGCTGGGGTCGCCTGTCACGGCGAAATAGCCCAGCATGGATGCGGTCGGCGTGACGACCACAGCGATGATCGCAAGGATGTAATTCAGGTTCTGGGTCATGTTTCAGCCTAGCTAGGGTTTATACGGAACATTCATGCGATAGGCCGAGACGGCGGCATTGATGCCACGGGCGGCAGCGCTTGCGGGGAAAGGCCCCATGGTTGAGGGGCCGATTTTATAGGTTACATAGGATCCCTGATTGGACAGGTGGGTTTTCACACTTAGATCCAGACCTTTTGCGCGAAACCCGTTTTTCAGCGCTTGGGCAAAGCTTTTGTCCGAGGTGTAATTGGTATCAGTTGGATCCCAGGCGACATTGGCGTAAATCACCAACCCCTCAAGATCCCCACTGTCGATCAACGCCTCGCGGGTGATGCCAAGGGGGCGGATGGTGGGATCGCCGGACAGGTAATGCCACAGCAAGGACAGGAAGGTTGGGAAGGACACCGCCAAAACCACCATCGCGAGCGTGGTGGCAGTTTTGGGTTTTTCCAGATGCGTGTCCATAACCTCGGCCTTTCTGTACCGTTGCCCTCAGGCTAAGGACCACGCGTTCAGGAAGCGTTAAAATGCGAGAGAAATTTGGGTGAAATGTGTGCAAAGAAAAACGCCCAGCCAAAAGACCGGGCGTTTTCCAATGTCAGACCATAGGGTGGGTGCAATCAGCTGCGCACCAGCTTGTCATAGCTTTCGGCGATGTCTCGGGTCAGCGCGCCGACCTCAAATTTGTAATCCCCGATTTGGGCCACAGGGGTCACTTCGGCGGCGGAACCGGTCAGCCAGCATTCATCAAAATCGGCCAACTCTTCGGGCATGATGCGGCGCACGTGGACCTTGATGCCCTTTTCTTCGAGCATTTTGATCACGGTTTGACGGGTCAGACCGTTCAGGATCGCATCGGGGTCCGGGGTGTGCACCTCGCCGTCTTTCACGAAGAAAATATTGGCGCCGGTCGCTTCAGCCACATAACCGCGATAATCCATGAACAGCGCATCTGAACAGCCTTTGGCCTCGGCCGCGTGTTTGGACATGGTGCAGATCATGTAAAGACCGGCGGCTTTGGCGGCGGTGGGGATGGTTTCGGGCGACGGGCGTTTCCATTTCGCAATGTCGATCTTGGCGCCCTGCATTTTCGCATCGCCATAATAGCTGCCCCATTCCCAGGCAATCACGGCCATACGCACCGGATTGCGCGCGGCGGAAACACCCATATCTTCGCCAGCCCCGCGCCAGGCCACAACGCGAATATAGGCGTTGGTGAAGCCGTTTGCGTCGAGCACTTCGCGCTTGGCGGCCTCGATCTCATCGACGGTATAGGGGATTGGCATATCCATCAGCTCGCCGGATTTCAGCAAGCGTTCCGAGTGTTTGCGCGACAGGAAGATCTTGCCATCATAGCAACGCTCGCCTTCAAACACCGAGCTTGCGTAATGCAGCGCGTGGGTCAGGATGTGGACATTTGCGTCGCGCCATTCGATCAGCTGGCCATCCATCCAGATTTTGCCGTCGCGGTCATCATATCCGCTCATGTTCCGTTCCTTTCATCTTATGCGACCCCAAGCTTTGCGGGTCGGTTTTGCAATTATTGCGCATCATAGGTCCGGTTCGGACATAAAGTTGCGCAAAAACTGAGCATCGCTAACAATTGATTCTTGGAAAGTCAACAACACTGACATAAAATCAAAAACTGTAACACATTTCGTGAGGCACCCCATGTGGGGACCAAAGGGGGACGGGCATGAACGACACGCGACCCAGTGCTGCTCCGGGGGGAGAGGCGCTGCTGTTTCTCACCGATGAGCAGCTTAGGAAAGGCATCGAGGCGATGTTCTTTGCGTATCGCGGGTTTACCGCGGACCCGGACCGGATTTTAGAAGACAAAGCCTATGGGCGCGCGCACCACCGGGCGATCCACTTTATTTCGCGCAGCCCCGGCACCACGGTGAACAACCTGTTGTCGATCCTTGGGGTCACCAAACAATCGCTCAACCGGGTGTTAAGAACCTTGATCGAAGATGGGCTGGTGGAAAGCCGCGTGGGCAGGCGCGACAAACGCGAACGGCATTTGGTGTTGACCGAGGTGGGCGAAGCGTTGGAACGTGAATTGTCGGATGCGCAGCGCACGCGGATGCGTGCGGCCTACCGCGAGGCGGGGCCCGAAGCGGTGCAAGGATTCCGTTCGGTGCTGGAAGCCATGATGGATCCGGAATTGCGGCGCCATTTCAACCAGTTGAAGGAGGCGCAAGATGGCTGATCTGGCCGACGCACATCTGTTGATCATCGACGATGATGAACGCATTCGCACGTTG
This sequence comes from Rhodobacteraceae bacterium UBA2553, assembly GCA_002340515.1. GTDB lineage: Bacteria > Pseudomonadota > Alphaproteobacteria > Rhodobacterales > Rhodobacteraceae > Aliiroseovarius. The sequence continues at coordinate 14,856 of DDMF01000146.1, forward strand.
TTGCGCAAGTTTTTGATCCGAAGCGGGTTTTGGGTGACGGCGGCACGGGATGCTGAACATGCGCGCAAGATCCTGTCGGGGCTGGATTTTGATCTGATCGTCTGTGATGTGATGATGCCGGGCGAAGACGGGATTTCCCTGACGCGGGCGCTGCGCGAAACCATGAGCACGCCGATCCTTTTGTTGACCGCAAAGGGCGGCACGGATGATCGGATTTCTGGGTTAGAGGCGGGGGCAGATGATTATCTGGCCAAGCCGTTTGAACCGAAAGAGCTGTTGCTGCGGATCAATGCGATCCTGCGCCGGATGCCTGCGGCTGAGGACCCTCTGCCAACGTCGTTGGGTCTGGGTGGGCTGCGCTATGACATAGAACGCGGCGAGTTGTGGGAAGGCGAGGATCTGATCCGCCTGACCGCGACTGAGAACCAGTTGATGAAGATATTTTCCGCCAAACCCGGCGAGCCGGTGACGCGCACGTCTTTGGTGGAGCAACTGGGCCGTGATCAGGGCCAAGCGCAGGAACGCGCGGTGGATGTGCAAATCACCCGGTTGCGGCGCAAGCTTGAGGCAGATCCGAAGCAACCACGTTACCTTCAGACCGTGCGCGGTGCGGGATATATGTTGGCGCCTGATTGATCGGTCGCTGGGGGTTTTGCACCCCCAG
>DDMF01000146.1:15600-20813 GCA_002340515.1 Rhodobacteraceae bacterium UBA2553
CAGTTCACATTGTATCGCTTGTTCGCTGTTTTTCGTTTCGCTCAAACGCAAAAAGCGATGACAGATGCGTCAATGAAAACTGGAAATGTTTTAGTTCAGAAGCGCGGCACATTCCTTGGGCATGTCACTGGGCCATTCGGTCACTGGGCGCGATTTTGTGGTCAGGCGGATGGTTTTGGATGTGTCGCCTTGGCCAAGTGTGATCTCTCCTTTGCCGGACAACAGGTTCAGATCACAGATCCCGTTGTCGTCAAGGTTCAGGGTGTCATACCAGCGAAAGGTATAGCCTGCGACGCGCAGGGCATCGTTCCGGTGGGCCAGCGTGATCACCTGTTCCCAGCGGTTGCGACCGATGGCGCTGTTTTGCGAGGCCACCAAAAGCGAGCCATGCTCTGTCAGTTCAAGCCATGGTTCCTGGCCAATGCCACCGATCCAAACGAAATTCTCTAATTTGTGACTTTGGCCCTGACTGAGGGTGAGGTGGAGCAGGCCTTCGCCAGTTAGGTCCTCGACAATCACGGCGGTGTCGATCCGTCCGTCGCCGGTAAAATCGCCTTTGACCACGGCGCTGAACGGTTCCTCAACGGCGTCTTGGGTGTCGGCGTGCGCGACGAGCGGGGTCAAAAGTGTCGTGAGGGCGAAAAGTAACTGGCGCATAGGCTCTTCCTTGTGATGCGGTCCACAGTATCCTAGCGTCACGACATGACAACATTTCTCTACTCACATCCCGCGCACCATGACCATGTCACGCCCCCCGGCCATCCTGAACAGGTGGCGCGATTAGAGGCGATTGAGGCGGCTTTATCCACGCAGGCGTTTGATGCGCTTGTTCGCAGGGATGCGCCCGAGGCGACCCCTGACCGGGTCGAACTGTGCCACCCGCGCCGCCATTATGACCGGATTGTCGCCGCAGAACCCCAAGAGGGTTGGGGGCAATTGGATGGGGATACGTTCATGGCGCCGGGATCATTGGAGGCCGCAATGCGGGGCATTGGTGGCAATCTCGCGGCAATTGATGCGGTGATGGCGGGAGAGGCGTCGAACGCGTTTGTTGCGTGCCGCCCACCGGGTCATCACGCGGAAACCGAAACGCCGATGGGTTTTTGCCTGTTTTCCACCGTGGGCATCGCTGCGCGTTATGCGGCTGAACACCACGGGCTTAAGCGCATCGCCGTGTTGGATTTCGACGTGCACCACGGCAATGGCACCCAAGATGTGTTGTGGAATGAGGACCGCGTGCTCTTTGTCTCTAGCCACCAAAGCCCACTGTATCCGGGATCGGGGTCGCGTAACGAACAGGGCGCACATGGTCAGATCCTGAACAAACCGTTGGAAGGTGGATCAGGGTCGGTGAAAATGCGCGAGGTGTGGGACCGGGCAATCGACACGGCGCTGACCCATTTTGAACCGGAGCTGATCCTTGTGTCAGCCGGTTTTGACGCCCATCGCGACGACCCTTTGGCGGGGCTGAACTGGCACACAGATGACTTCGCGTGGCTTGCGCACCGCATCTGTGATCTGGCCGATCAAACTTGCGCGGGCCGGGTGGTATCCTCGCTTGAGGGGGGCTATGATTTGGATGCGCTGGGCGAAAGTGTCGGCGCCTATGTAGAAGTGATGATGGAGCGGGGCGCATGAGCGAAACACCAGTTGCAGAGATGAGTTTTGAAGAGGCCATGCGCGAGCTTGAGGGCGTGGTTGGCCAGCTTGAACGCGGTGACGTGGCGCTGGATGCCTCGATCAAACTTTATGAACGCGGGGCGGAATTGAAAGCGCGCTGCGAAGCCAAGCTGAAAGAAGCTGAGGAAAAAGTGGCGGCGATCACTTTAAGCGCTGATGGCGTGCCCACGGGGCTTACTCCGGTTGAAGGCGCGTAAATGTTCAAGGCACGGTTAGAGGCGACCGCTTTGGCGGCGCGCACCTGTTTGCATGGCGAGATCAGCGCCAAAGGTGCGCTTGCGGATGCGATGCGCTATGCGACGGCGGGCGGCAAAGGTCTGCGCGGATTTCTGGTGATGGAAAGCGCGCATTTGCATGGGGTTGCCGATGACCGGTCGGTCTGGGTGGCAGCAGCGATTGAGGCGATCCACGCCTATTCCCTCGTGCATGATGATATGCCCTGCATGGATGATGATGACCTGCGCCGGGGCCTGCCCACGGTGCATAAGAAATGGGACGAGGCGACGGCGGTTTTGGTCGGTGACGCCCTTCAAACCTTGGCGTTTGAGCTTTTGACCCATCCCAAAGTGCAAGGCGCGCAGGGGGATATGCGCGTTCCCCTGATCCGGTCGCTGTCGGTGGCGGCAGGTCAGCTTGGCATGGTGCATGGCCAAGCGCTCGATATCGCGGCGGAAACCGCGAAAACGCCGCTGACCTTGGATGAAATTACCCATTTGCAAGCGGGCAAAACCGGCGCGCTGATCACATGGTCGGCAGAGGCGGGCGCGATGCTCGCAGGGGCGGATACCAAACCGATGACCGATTACGCCACCGCGCTGGGCCTCGCGTTTCAAATCTGGGACGACGTGTTGGATGTTGAGGGGGACGCGGCCGCCGTGGGTAAAGCCGTGGGCAAAGATGCAGGCGCCGGTAAGGCCACTTTTGTCTCGCTTTTGGGGCTAGAGGCGGCAAAGACCCGCGCAACCGCCCTGATCAATGACGCTTGTGACGCTCTGTCGCCCTATGGTGAACAGGCGGATGTCTTGCGAGAGGCCGCCGCTTTCGTTATCCAACGCGACAGGTAGCCCGAAAGTATTTCTATGTCCCAGCGACCCGAGACCCCGATCCTTGACCGTATCAGCCGCCCCGCCGACATGAAGGCGCTGTCTGATCGTGACTTGATCCGCCTGGCGGATGAGGTCCGGGCCGAGACGATTTCCGCCGTCTCAGAAACAGGTGGCCATTTGGGCGCGGGGCTTGGTGTGGTCGAATTGACCGTGGCGTTGCACGCGGTTTTTGACACGCCCAAAGATCGGTTGATCTGGGATGTGGGCCACCAATGTTACCCCCATAAAATCCTGACCGGACGCCGGGATCGTATTCGCACGCTGCGCATGGAAAGTGGCCTGTCCGGCTTCACCAAGCGCACCGAAAGCCCGTTTGATCCGTTTGGCGCGGGGCACAGCTCCACCTCTATTTCCGCCGCCCTTGGCTTTGCGGTTGCCCGCGATCTGGGCGGCGCGCCAGACCCCGGTTTGGGGGATGCGATTGCGGTCATTGGCGATGGGTCGATGTCGGCTGGCATGGCGTTTGAGGCGATGAACAACGCGGGCCATTTGGGTCGCCGCTTGTTTGTCATCCTGAATGACAATGAAATGTCGATTGCCCCGCCTGTGGGCGCATTGTCGTCTTACCTGTCGCGCCTCTACGCGGGCGAACCGTTTCAGGAATTGCGCGCGGCGGCCAAAGGCGCCGTCAGCCTTTTGCCCAGCCCCTTCCAAGAAGGCGCGCGTCGGGCCAAGGAAATGGTCAAATCCATGACCGTCGGCGGCACCCTGTTTGAAGAGCTTGGCTTTTCCTATGTCGGCCCGATTGATGGGCACGATCTGGAAAGCCTGTTGCCGATCCTGCGCACCGTGCATGACCGCGCCACCGGGCCGATGCTGATCCATGTGATCACCAAAAAGGGCAAAGGCTATGCGCCCGCAGAGGCTGCGCGTGATCGCGGCCATGCCACCGCGAAATTCGACGTGCCCACTGGCAAACAGCATAAATCGCCGTCAAATGCGCCCAGCTATACCTCGGTCTTTGGCAAAACATTGGTCGAACTGGCGGGCGAGGATGACAAGGTCTGCGCCGTGACCGCCGCAATGCCGGATGGCACGGGGCTGAACCCCATGCTCGAACGCTACCCGTCGCGCACCTTTGATGTGGGCATTGCCGAACAGCACGGCGTGACCTTTGCGGCGGCGCTTGCGGCGGGTGGGATGAAACCTTTTTGCGCGATGTATTCGACCTTTCTGCAACGCGGCTATGACCAGATTGTGCATGATGTGGCGGTGCAAGGCTTGCCCGTGCGCTTTGCGATTGATCGCGCCGGTCTGGTCGGGGCTGATGGTGCCACCCATGCAGGATCCTTTGACATTGCGTTCATGGCCAACCTGCCCGGCATGGTGGTGATGGCCGCCGCGGATGAGGCGGAGCTGATGCATATGATCGCCACCGCGCATTCGATCAACGGCCGCCCATCTGCGTTTCGTTACCCACGCGGCGAAGGTGTCGGGGTCGAGATGCCTGAACGTGGCGAAGTGCTTGAGATTGGCAAAGGCCGGATGATTCAGTCCGGCGCGCGCGTCGCGATCCTGTCCTTTGGCACCCGCCTGTCTGAGGTCGAGAAGGCCGCAGAGAAACTCGCCGTAAAAGGCATCAGGCCGACCATTGCCGACGCCCGTTTTGCCAAACCTCTGGACCGCGAGTTGATCCTGGACCTTGCCGCCAATCACGAAGCGCTGATCACCATCGAAGAGGGGTCCGTCGGTGGCTTCGGCAGCCATGTCGCCCAGCTTTTGGCCGATGAAGCGGTGTTTGATACCGGGCTGAAATTCCGCTCGATGGTGTTGCCCGATACGTTTATCGACCACGCCGCCCCCGACCGGATGTACGAAGACGCCGGGCTGACGGCGGCGGGGATCGAGGCGAAGGTCTTGGACGTTTTGGGAATTGCCCAGATTGATGCCAAACGCGCCTAAAGCGTTTCGACAGTGACATGAAATACGCAGCATCACCTAAAGCGTTCCGCCATAAACTTGAATCACGAGTTTTTTTTTGGCGGAACGCCCACAACATTGAGAGGTTCCGCCGCGCTCCGCCTTTTCCCTGCCTCAGGTTAAAGGCGGGACGCTTTAATGCGTTGAATTCTCTGATGTCAGGCGGCATTAGGTGTTTCAGGGTTAAGCCGAAACGCTCTAAAACCCCTTATCACACTGACGTTTGCGCGACATTTTGGTGGTGGAAAGATGGGGTCTCTCTTCGCTATGGCTTGGGAAAACCCAAGGAGAGAGCCATGAAAACGGCCATTTTCGCAGCAGTCTTTGCAACCCTCACAGCGCCCGCTTTTGCCGGTGCCGTTTCCGACCCGATTGTCGAACCGAACATCACACCAGAGATGATCGAAGTCGACACCGCCGGTTCAGCCAGTCATGATTGGTTGGTTCCGGCAATGGCGATTTTGATGTTTGGTGCCGGTCTGGCCAATTAAAGCGTTTCCAGTTTTC
>DDMF01000007.1:0-297 GCA_002340515.1 Rhodobacteraceae bacterium UBA2553
CCGCGAACTTTGCGACCCTACGGCCCACGCGGAAGTGTTGGCGATCCGTGCGGCGTGTGCCGCAGTTGGTTCAGAGCGCCTGCCAGATCACGATCTTTATGTGACGCTAGAGCCTTGCCCGATGTGCGCCACGGTGATTTCTGCCGCGCGCATTCGGAGGCTTTATTACGGTGCTGCGGATCCCAAATCTGGCGGTGTCGCCCAAGGCCCGCGTATCTTTGCCCACCCGCAATGCCACCATGTGCCCGAGGTGTATGATGGCATTGGTGAAGATGAGGCGGCGGCGCTGCTCCGTGA
>DDMF01000007.1:349-2919 GCA_002340515.1 Rhodobacteraceae bacterium UBA2553
AATCCTGCCGATCTTGCTGACGTTGCTGACCGGCTATGTGCTGGTGGCGGCCAATATGATTCCCAAGGCCGATTGGCCCGCGATTGAAACCCTGTCGTTTCGCCTGCTGATCCCGGTGATTCTGTTGCGGCTGATTTCCAAGGTGGATTTTGCCGGGGCGGGGGTTGGCCCGTTTGTGTTGACCTTGGTTGCGACGGTGGCGGGCATTTCGGCGGTCGCTTTTGCGCTGCGCTTTTTGCCCAAACAGGTGCTGCCCAACCCGTCTTTCACCACGCTGTTTCAATCGACCAGCCGTTGGAATGGTTTTGTTGGTTTGGCCGCAGCGGAGCTGTTTTTAGGCCCCGAAGGCACCGCATTGATCGCATTGGCGATGGCGGTTCTGGTCGCGCCTTTGAATATCGTAAACGTGTCAATCCTGTCAGCCTTTGGGCCAAGTGAAGCCTCGGCCAAGAAGGTTCTGTTGGGGATTGTCAAAAACCCGCTGGTGCAGGGCGGGGTGCTGGGGCTTGTGATCAATTTCACAGGCAGTGAAATCCCAAAACCGATTGATGACACGCTGGAGCTGATTGGCCGGGCGGCGCTTGGGGTTGGCATTCTGGCGATTGGCGCGGGGATTTCGTTGCGGCGTTTGCTGTTGCCTCATTGGCGCACCATGTTGGGGCTGCTTTTGCGCCCCGGCCTTTCAAGCGCGCTTTTGTTGCTGATTGCGCCGATCTTTGGTCTGACCCCGGAACAGACCCTTGCCGGGATCTTTGTGTTGGGGGTGCCCGCCGCCACCAATGGCTATGTGGTGGCGCGGCAAATGGGCGGGGATGCGGATCTTTATGCCGATGTGATGACCTGGCAAACAATCCTGTCACTGATCTGGTTGCCGGTGGCCGCGATTTGGCTGTTGCCTTAAATATCCGTTAGATTTCAATCGCCTCTAGCACGTCTGGTTCCACCACATCCACGCCGGGCAACCCGTCGCGCAGCACGTCTGCGTTTTGTTCCAGCACGGTAAAGGTGCGATAATGACAGGGGATCACGGTCTTAAAGTTGAAATACCGTTTGGCCGCATAAGCCGCCCGCGCCATATCCATGGTGAAATGCCCACCTGCACAGAGGATGCCAATGTCGGGCTGATGATAATCGCCCATCCAATCCATATCCGCCATAATGTCGGTGTCGCCTGAGACATAGATCACATGGCCTTCGCCTTTGATCATAAACCCAGCCTCACCGCCCGCATACATCGGGCCGTTTGCCCCGGCGATAGACGAGCTGTGCGCGGCGTTGACCATCGTCACTTTGGCAGCACCCAAAGACACCGTGCCGCCTTTGTTAAAGCCCGCCGTGGCAATTTCATGTTTGGTTTCCCAATAGGACATCAGGTCGTAAATCCCGATACAGGGGATGTCCAGCTCTCGGCAAATTTCAACCGCGTCGCCCGCGTGATCACCATGCCCGTGGGTCAACAGAACATGGGTGGCGCCCGCGATCGCCTCGGCCCGCTTATGTTCCGGAAACATCGGGTTGCCCGTCAGCCATGGGTCCACCAGCAAAATGACATCCTCAAGTTCCACCCGAAACCCGGAATGCCCCAGCCAAATGATCTTCATTTCCGCCTCCCTTTGGTCGTCACCCAACCAGAGTATCAGCGAAACCCGCCATGTCACCCCGCGAAACGCGCATGCCACCCGGCGAAATGCCCAGAGGTGCTTGCCCCTTGGCCCCCCAAGGGCTAAACGGGTCGGCAAATATTCTGGCGAAATTCGCGAAATTTAGGTGGGAGCGCACCCCATGTCGATCGACATCGAAACCGCGCGCAAAGTTGCGCATCTGGCCCGTATCAAGGTGGAAGAAGACCGCCTTCCGGCTTTGGCCGAAAACTTCAACGCCATCCTTGGCTTTATTGAACAACTCAATGAAGTGGATGTTGAGGGCGTTGAACCAATGACCTCGGTCACCCCGCAACGGCTCTTTCGTCGCGAAGATGTGGTGACGGATGGCAATATGCCGGAAAAAATCCTGTCCAATGCACCTGACGCGCGCGAAGGGTTTTTCGCCGTGCCAAAAGTTGTCGAATAAGGGGTGGTTGAACAATGACTGATCTGAACAAACTGACCATTGCCGCCGCCCGTGATGCCATGCGCAAGGGTGATCTGACCTCGGCGGAACTGACAGATGCCTGTCTTTCGGAAATCGAAGGCGCCGGTGCGCTGGGCGCATTTGTGCACAACACGCCCGATCTGGCCCGCGAACAGGCCGCAGCAGCAGATGTGCGGATCAAAGCGGGTGACGCGCCTGACATGTGCGGCATTCCGCTGGGCATCAAGGATCTGTTCTGCACCAAAGGCGTGGCGTCGCAAGCGGCGTCAAAAATCCTCGAAGGGTTCAAGCCAGAATACGAATCGACCGTGTCGCAGAACCTGCTCGACAATGGCACTGTCATGCTCGGCAAGCTCAACATGGATGAATTTGCCATGGGCTCGTCAAATGAAACATCATGCTATGGCAATGCGGTGAACCCGTGGCGTCGCGCGGGTGATGATACCGCGCTGACACCGGGCGGATCGTCCGGCGGATCG
>DDMF01000007.1:2962-4595 GCA_002340515.1 Rhodobacteraceae bacterium UBA2553
CCATCCGTCAACCTGCGGCCTTTACCGGCATCACCGGCATCAAACCCACCTATGGGCGCTGTTCGCGCTGGGGGGTTGTGGCCTTTGCAAGCTCGCTTGACCAAGCGGGCCCAATGACCAAATCGGTGCGCGATGCGGCGATTATGCTAGAGGCGATGTGCGGCTTTGATGCCAAAGACAGCACATCCGCCAATCTGCCCGTGCCGAATTTCGAAGCCATGCTGACCGGCGACATCAAAGGCAAGAAAATTGGTATTCCCAAGGAATATCATATGGATGGCATCCCGGCAGAGATCGAAGCGATTTGGACCAAAGGTACTGAGATGCTGCGCGATGCGGGTGCTGAGATTGTGGATATCTCGCTGCCGCACACCAAATACGCGCTACCCGCATATTACGTAATTGCGCCGGCTGAAGCGTCTTCAAACCTTGCGCGCTACGACGGTGTCAAATACGGCCACCGCGCCAAATTGGAAGCGGGCGACGGCATCGACGACATGTACGCCAAAACCCGCGCCGAAGGCTTTGGCGACGAGGTGCAAACCCGCGTGATGGTCGGCACCTATGTGCTGTCTGCTGGCTTTTATGACGCCTATTATAACCGTGCCCGCCGCGTGCGCGCGTTGATCAAGAAAGACTTTGACGACGTGTTTGCCGCTGGCGTTGATGCGATCCTGACCCCCGCCACGCCGTCCGCGGCCTTTGGGCTGGGCGAAATGGCGGACGCCGATCCGGTGAAAATGTACCTCAATGACGTCTTTACCGTGACGGTAAACTTGGCTGGCTTGCCCGGCATTTCGATCCCTGCGGGTCAGGATGCCAATGGTTTGCCGCTTGGATTGCAGCTCATCGGACGTCCGTGGGAAGAGGGCGATCTGCTGAATATCGCCCATGAGGTCGAGGCCCGCGCGGGCTTTGTGGCGAAACCCGTCAAATGGTGGTAATCACCGTCTGAACGAATACAGAGACTGGGACGAAGATGCGCATTTTTGTTGGTTTGATTGCTGTTGCGGGCCTTGCGGCCTGTGTCGACACCTCGCTGCCAGACAGCGCGGCCCATTTACCTGCGAAACCTGTGGATCAATCCGCACCCCTGTCTGCAATGATCGAAGGAAGCGCGGTCAGCGCGCAGCCCTTGGACAGTCCCGCGACACCGGGTGCCACCACATCAGGTGGCGTCGGCATCTCAGACGAGCAGGATTTTCAGGCTGTGTCCTCCCGCGAGTCTATCGAAAGCGATGCGGCCCGTATCGCCGCGAATAAAGCGCAATATCAACAGGTTGAGCCGACCGCCTTGCCACCCCGTCCAGGGGGCTCAAACACGTCGATCGTGGATTTTGCACTGAACACCACCAATGTGGTTGGGCAGTCGCGATACAAACGCGTGGGATTTGGCGGCCAAAAACGGTTTGATCGCAATTGCCTGGGCTATGGCTCGCCTGATCTGGCGCAGCAGGCGTTTTTGAACGCGGGTGGGCCGAAGCGCGACAAATACGGCATCGACCCTGATGGGGATGGCTTTGCCTGTGGCTGGAACCCGGCACCGTTTCGCAATGCGCGCGCGGTTGCTGCCCCGCCGCCCGCGATTGATGGTGTGACCGATGGTGTGACCGCGGCGGATCTGCAGGCGATT
>DDMF01000021.1:0-3064 GCA_002340515.1 Rhodobacteraceae bacterium UBA2553
CCGCCGCCCCCCCCCTCTACAAGCACCATAAGAACCGGGCGTGGCCCAAAGGAGAAACGGTGATGGCGAAGATCGAACCCCTTGCTGGGATCAAAAAGATCAAACCCTATGTGGGCGGCGCGGCCAAGGTTGCGGGCGTCACAAATGTGACCAAGCTCAGCTCAAATGAAAACCCGTTTGGGCCAAGCCCGGCGGCGGTTGAGGCGTTCCAGCGCGCAGGCCATGAATTGCACCGTTATCCCAACACCGATCACGCCGCCTTGCGCAGCGCCATTGGCGATCTGCACGGGCTGGACCCTGCGCGCATCATTTGCGGCGTCGGCTCGGATGAGATCATCACCTTCCTCTGTCAGGCCTTCGCAGGGCCAGGGGATGAGGTGATCTATACCGAACACGGCTTTAGCATGTATAAAATCTCGGCCCGCGCCGCCGGGGCTACCCCCGTTGAGGTGCCGGAACGCGACCGCTTGGTCGATGTCGACGCGATCCTTGCGGGCGTGACCAAAAACACCCGGCTGGTGTTTATCGCCAACCCCGGCAACCCCACCGGCACGATGATTGGCGTGGGCGAACTCGCGCGCCTCGCGGAAAACCTGCCGCCAAAGGTGCTGTTGGTGCTGGACGGTGCCTATGTGGAATATGTCGAAGGGTTCGATGGTGGCGCGTCTTTGGTGACCATGCGCGACAACGTCTTTATGACCCGCACGTTTTCCAAGATGTACGGCCTTGGCGGGCTGCGCATTGGTTGGGGTTACGGCACGCCCGAGGTGATTGATTACCTTAACCGCGTCCGGGGCCCGTTTAACCTGTCGATGCCACAACTGGCCGCCGCCGAAGCCGCCTTGCATGACCGCGCCCATGTGGCCCGCTGCCTGAGTGAAAACACCCGCCTGCGCGCGTGGCTGGCCGAGGCTTTGGCCGAACATGGCGTGCCCTCCGACACCTCTTGCGCCAACTTCATCCTTGCGCGTTTTGCCAGTGAAGACGAGGCGAACGCCGTGGATGATTTCATGCAATCCGAGGGCATCATCGTGCGCCGGGTCGGCGGTTATGGCCTGCCAAATTGCCTGCGCATCACTGTGGGCGACGAGGCATCCTGCCGCCGTGTGGCCCATCTGATCGGCCGTTTCAAAGGTGTGATCCCTGCGCCAGACGCTAAGGACTCGGGTAAGACGGTCGATAAAAAGGCCATCAAAAGGACGACGCATGACACAGATCTATAACCGCGTTGCCCTGATTGGCCTTGGCCTGATTGCGTCCTCAATGGCCCATGCCATGCGCCGTGCGGGCCTTGCTGGCGAAATCGTCGGCACTGCACGCTCACCTGAAACCCGTGATATTGCGCGCGAGCTTGGGTTCTGCGACCGGATCACCGACACCGCCGCCGAGGCCGTCGCTGGCGCGGATCTGGTCGTGCTTGCCGTGCCCGTCGGCGTCATGGGCAAAGTCGCCGAAGAGATCGCACCACATTTGGCCAAAGGCGCCACCGTGACGGATGTGGGATCGGTCAAGCAATCGGTGATCGACATGGTCGGCCCGCATCTGCCAGACCACATTTATTTCATCCCCGGTCACCCGCTGGCCGGCACCGAACATTCCGGACCAAATTCCGGTTTTGCCGAACTTTTCGACAACCGTTGGTGCATTCTGGTGCCCAATGGCGCGGACGCGGCGGCCACCGCGCGCCTGCGTCAATATTGGGAAGGTTTGGGATCAAACGTTGAAGAAATGGACCCGGAACACCACGATCTTGTGCTTGCGGTCACCAGCCACACCCCGCATCTCATCGCCTATACGATGGTTGGCGTGGCGGATGATCTGGGCCGCGTGACCGACAGCGAAGTGATCAAATACTCCGCAGCGGGCTTTCGCGATTTCACCCGGATTGCCGCCTCTGACCCCACCATGTGGCGCGACGTGTTTCTGACCAACAAAGAGGCGACGCTGGAAATCCTGGGTCGTTTCACCGAAGAGTTGTTTGCCCTGCAACGCGCCATTCGCACCGGCGATGGGGACGCGCTGTTTGACTATTTTACCCACACCCGTGCGATCCGCCGTGGCATTATTGAGGCGGGTCAGGATACTGATGCACCGAACTTTGGCCGTGGTGGTGGGGCACAGGAATGACCCTGCGGGCAAGTCTTTTCGGATGTGTTGCTGCGATGAGCGTGGCGGGGACGGCGTTTGCCTATGCCCCCGATACATCGTTGCGCCCGGAGCCGCGCCCGGGATCGGGTGTGGTTGCCCCAAAAGTGGCGGTTCGCTTTGATGCGAAAATCCGCCCCAAACCCCGCCCCACAACGCAAAATCAAGCCACGGCGCCGATGGTCAGTCTGGCCCGTACAGCCAGCCACGCTGTGTTCGGAGACCCTGCGCTTACGCGGTCTCTGCGCCCCATGCCGCGCCCCAAACAGCAGTATCTTCAAGCCGCGGCGCCCTTGGCCACAGCATTGCCAACCCCAAAACCTGCTGGGCGCAAAGGATCAATTTGCGGCGTGAAAGCGATCAAGGGTCAGGCGCTGTCGTCGATCCCCGGCAAGCTTTCGGGATGCGGTGTGTCCAAGCCGATGCGCGTGACCGCAGTGTCGGGTGTGCGGCTAAGTCAGGGCGCGATCATGGATTGCACCACGGCGAAAGCGTTGAATTCCTGGGTGCAAAATGGCGTCTTTCCTGCGGTCGGTCGGCTGGGCGGAGGCCCGGCTGAGCTAAAAGTGGTTGCGCATTATTCCTGCCGCACGCGCAACAATAAACCGGGGGCGAAAATATCAGAACATGGGCGTGGCCGGGCGGTGGATATTGCCGGTGTGACCCTGAAAAACGGGGCGTTTTTAAGCGTGCTAAAGGGCTGGCGTGATCCGGTGCAAGGCAAGGCGCTCAAGGCGATGCATGCGTCCGCCTGTGGACCGTTTGGCACCGTGTTGGGGCCAAACTCAGACAAATATCACAAGGACCATTTGCATCTGGACACCGCGAAATACCGCAGCGGATCTTATTGCCGGTAGGGCGAAGGGCTTGACACGAAGCCTCAGGATGCACCGAATTCGCTAGAAAACTAGAAAACTAG
>DDMF01000021.1:3172-5621 GCA_002340515.1 Rhodobacteraceae bacterium UBA2553
AAAACTAGTTTTCTGGTTTTGGCCCCGCGAATGGGCTCAGCGAATTTTCAGCACGGGTGCGCGTCCAATGGGGATGGGTCCCAAGGTGACATAGCCGCCTGAAAATCCCAGCGTCACATCCAGACTTTCGCGGCCCCCGGACAGGCCTGCCACAAATTGCAGCGCGCCGGTCAGCGTGCTGACGAATTCTGGCGCAATGGCACCCGTGGTCTCAGCGACCGCAATCATCTGACGCCAGTTGTTGGCTTTAATCGCGATCTCGCCGGTGGGAATTCCGGCCGCGTCGATCTCCAGCATTCCGCCCATTTTCACATCCATTTCACCCCATTTTGCCGTCAGCAACGACAGGTCCAAATGGCGTGGTTGCGGGCGGGCGCGTTCAATGGCAAAGCGATCCCAGGGGGCAGAAAACCCGATGTTTGCCTTCACCGTGACGCCTTCAAAAACCGGCGGCAGCACGCTGTCGGGGCCCAGTCTTTGCACAAATCCCGATGCGGGGATCAGGTTTTTGGCCTCAAAAAACACTTCATGCGTGTTGGTGTCCACATCCGTCAGGCGGGTTGCCAATTGCCCGCTGTCCAGATGCGCGTTCCACCCGGCGCTTGACGCCAGCGACATGTTTTCAATCACAAATGTCGCGCGGGTCAGTGGCAGGTTCGGCGCAGGATCCACCACCAATGACCCCTTAAGGTCATCCGCCGTGATGTCAATTTTCTGCTCGGGGTTTGACAGGCGCTGCACCCCCGGCCAGACCGCAATCACATGATTGGGTTGATAGCTGAGCGCCAAGATCTGGAACTCTTCCGCATCCCACGCAAGGCCCGTTTCGGGGTCCGCCAAGGACAGCCCGCTGATCACCGTGTCAAACCGATTGGGAAAGCCGCGCACGTTCAATTCATCATATTCCGCGACCCAGCCCTCAGCGCCACGATCATCAAACCACTGCACAAAGGCGCGCTCGGCACCCGATGCGCCAACCCACCAATACCCGGCCCACAACCCGGCCAACACAAGGGTAATAACAATCAGTTTGCGCATGGTGCTTTCCTCTTTTGCCCGCTCAATTTATACGACCCTTATAGGGCGCGATGAGGGCAGGTGAAATGGACAAGAGCGAGCTTTGGGTGTTTGGATACGGATCTTTGGTCTGGCACCCCGGATTTGACCATGAAGAAGCGGTGATTGCCACGCTTTCGGGCTATCACCGGTCGTTTTGCATGCGATCAATCCACCACCGCGGCACGGATGATCACCCCGGTCTGGTTCTTGCGCTGGACGAAGGGGACGCCACCTGTCAGGGCATCGCCTTTCGCGTGACCCCCGGCACGGAAGCCCCCACCATGGCCGCGCTGCGCGAACGCGAATTGGTGTCCTCGGCCTATCTGGAAAAGACCCTGACCCTGACCTTGAAAGATGGCCGCGAAGTCACCGCCGTGACCTATGTGATTGACCCCGAGCATGTGCAATATTGCCATCTGGAACTGGAAGAACAGGCGCAGATCATTGCCACCGCCGTTGGTGGGCGCGGCCCCAACACGGATTACCTGTTCAACACCGCCGATCACCTGACGGAATTGGGCATCCATGACCCCGAACTCAGCTGGCTTGCCACCCGCGTGCGCGAGATTGCCCCAAACGCGACTTGATCCTTGGCAGGGCGCACAATCGCGCCTATCTTAACCCCAAAGCAATATCGCGATGGGAACCAACCCGATGGATGAGCCGAACCGCCGGTCGCAATTCGCGCGCCGCAAAGAGGTCGAGCCGCAGTTTTCTCAACCCTTCCGCCAGATCTTTGTGATGCTGGTGGTGCTGGGCCTTGTGGGGGCTGGGCTTTTTGTGGCCCTGCCACAGGTCATGCCGGTGTTTCTGGCCAACCTTTACCTCAACGCCTTTATCCTTTTGGTCTTTGTGATCGGGCTGCTCGCCTGTTTCTGGCAGGTCTGGCAGGTGACGTCGTCTGTGATCTGGATCGAGGGCTTTGTCGGTGACCGCGACGGGCATAACCCTGACCGCGCGCCACGTATTCTGGCGGCCTTGGCAAAGCTTCTCAGCGCCCGGCGCGCCCGATTGCAAATTGGCGCGGCCTCCTCGCGGTCTATCCTTGACAGTGTGGCGACCCGGATCGATGAAGCGCGTGATATTACGCGTTACATCGTGAACCTGCTGATTTTCCTGGGCCTTTTGGGCACATTCTATGGGCTGGCCACCACGGTGCCGGCGGTGGTGGAAACCATCCGTTCACTTGCCCCGACCGAAGGGGAAGGCAGCACCGAGGTTTTTAACCGATTGATGAGCGGGCTTGAAAAACAGCTGGGCGGCATGGGCACGGCGTTTTCATCGTCGCTTTTGGGGCTTGCGGGTTCGCTTGTCGTTGGCTTGATGGAGCTGTTTGCCGGCCACGGTCAAAATCGCTTTTACCGCGAACTCGAAGAATGGCTGTCGACCA
>DDMF01000021.1:5678-6569 GCA_002340515.1 Rhodobacteraceae bacterium UBA2553
GCGGCGGCAGCAACCTTGCCGCGACCTATATGGGCGTGATGGCTGAACAGGTTGACGCGATCCAAAATATGTTCACGCAGACCGACGTAAATCGCGCGCTTTTGGACGAACGCCTGGGGCAATTGGCCGATAGTGTCGAACGCCTGACCGTAAAGCTGAGCGAGGAAAAACCCGCGCCAGAGCCAGCCCCGCCGCCCGCAACCGCCCCCGACATCGCACCCGTTCTGATGCCGGTGTTGACCCGACTGGCCGACGGACAAGACCGGATCATCACAGCGCTTGAAGGGCAGGGCGAAGTGGGCACGCACCCTGATGCCGAAAGCCGAATGCGCCTACGTTCGCTTGATGTGCAGCTGTTGCGCATCCTTGAGGAAATGCAGGCAGGACGACAAGAAAGCCTTGCGGATATTCGCGGCGATCTCGCCAATCTGATCCATGTCATCCGCGTGGCCTCCGGTCAGGATCGGGTCTGACCCATGGCCATGACCCGGCGATCAGTGAACCGAATGAGCGGCTCGATCTGGCCGGGGTTTGTGGACGCCATGACGGCGCTTTTGCTGGTGCTGTTTTTTGTGCTGACCATCTTTATGGTGGTGCAATTTGTACTGCGCGAAACCATTTCGGGGCAGGCGGATGAGCTGGACGAATTGTCGTCGCAAGTGGCGGGCTTGGCCGACGCATTGGGGTTGGAACGCAACCGATCCGCCGCCTTGGAAGGGCAGGTGGGATCCCTCTCCGCCACCCTGACCGAGGCCCGCGCCATTTCCCAAGCGCAATCCGCGCTGATCACCCAACTGACCGCGCAGACCGAAGAACAAGCCGCGGAACTTGCCGCCCAAACCGCCAAAATCACCAGCTTTGAAGCGCAGGTTGCCACCCTTCTGTCCCAAC
>DDMF01000147.1:0-3423 GCA_002340515.1 Rhodobacteraceae bacterium UBA2553
GCAAACAAGGGGCGGTTCACTTGGGCTACCCGCGTCGACTTCCCTTTCCTCGTCTTCTGATTTGCTCTCATTGCAGAACTGAAACTTTGAGATCAGTTGTGCCAGCGTTTCGGTTTCTGTGCGCAGTGAGGTGCTCGCCGCCGACGTCTCCTCGAACATCGCTGCATTCTGCTGGGTCGCGGCGTCTAAATGTTCGACCGCCTGGTTAATCTCCGAGATGCCTTTCGACTGCTCGGACGCGCTTGCCGTCATCTCGTCGGAATAGCCCGAGATTTCGACGATCCGCCGAATGATATCCTTCAGCGCTTGGCTGGTGCTGTGAACTTGGTCGACTCCGACCCTCACGTTCTGAGTGCTGCTGGTAATGAGCGCGGTGATTTCCTGTGCGGCCTCGGCCGAGCGTTGTGCCAGCCCGCGCACTTCCGTCGCGACCACGGCAAAACCGCGTCCGGCCTCACCCGCCCGCGCGGCCTCGACCCCGGCGTTGAGCGCCAGAAGGTTGGTTTGGAAAGCAATATCCTCGATCACGCCCGTGATCTTGGCGATCTCCTGCGACGAGCGTTCGATCTCGGCCATCGCGCCTATGGTTTCATGCACCACCGCCTCATTGGCCTCAGCTTCCCTCTTGGCGTCACGGACGACATCGCTGGTCTGCTGAGCTCCGGCCGCCGCTTTCTTGACTGATATGGTCAGCTGCGACAGCGAACCTGCGGTCTGAGCCAGGGTCGCGGCGGTCGCCTCGGTCCGTTTGGCCAAGTCCAGCGTTGCCGAGTTGATTTCCTGCGTGTCGCCGCGGATCTGATCTCCGCTTCCGGAGATTGCGGTCACGGCCGTGTCAAGTGAACTCAAAGCTTCGTTGAAATCGAGGCGAAGCTGATCAAAGTCTTCCGGAAAGGCCTCGGTGATGCGGGTGTACAGGTGGCCGGCGGCCAGTTCCTCCAGCCCTCGGGCCAGAGCGGAGACGACCATTTCCTGTTCGGCATCGCGTGCGGCTCGTTCGTGGTCCGCTGCTTCGCGAAGCGCGTCCTTCTCCGCCTGTTCGACTAGCATCCTTTCGCGTTGGTCGCGCTCGCGCCGAGCCGTTTCTTCTTGTTCGCGCCGAGCGGCCTCTCGGCGCTCCTCTTCGGCGCGCTTTTCCGCCTCGCGTTTGGCGACGGCACGGCGTTTTTCTTCTTCTTGCAAGGCTTCATTCTCGATCAGGCTTTGACGGAAAACCGCAAGTGCCGCGGCTATTTTTCCGATCTCACCGGATTGTCGATCAAGCCCGTGGAACTCGTCGAGATCGCCTGAGGCCAAGCGCTCGGTGGCGAGGGTCACCCGACCAAGTGGGCGCAAGATGAACAGATAGATCATGCCTATGGTCACCAGGAGAACCGCGAGCCCAGCAAGGCCGATGCCCAGCATTTTACCTTCGGATCTAGCGATCTCGGCTGCCACAAGAAGTCTAGATTCCGATATCCGGGCCACGGCCACATCGCCAAATTCCAGTGCCTTGGACGAAATGGCAAGCACGCTTGCCGCAGCCAGTTCGGTGATCTGCGCTGCGCGCACGCGGCCGGCGATCACTGCCGCGCGCGTCGGAACAACTCCGTTTTCTGGATCGGCGATGGTCAGAAGCCGCTCCAAAGTTTCGCGCATTCCAGCTGCAGACTTGTGATCCAGCCAGCCGCTCAGATGGGCCTGCTCGGCAATCAAGCGCTCTGCGGCAATGCCAAGGGACGCCTCGTCCTGGGCGACAGCGCTTTCCAGCGCAGTGATCACGAAGGCTTTCACATTGGCATTCAGGTCGGCTACTTTCAGGATTGTAGCCAATTGATCGTCGACCAAGTTGCGGATCGTGGTTTTATTGCCGCCCAGTACTTCTTCGACCTCAATCGTGAGTGCAAACGCTATGTCGTCAAGGGCTCCGGATAAGGCCGCGTCTGCGAGCTGGCGCTGGCGAAGCAAGTCTTCGCGCAATCCGCGAGGGTTGAACGACACCGAGTTGCGCGCTTTCAGGAACAGCTCGACCGCGGCCACTAGCGGGGCTTCGTATCCCGCGTCCAGCCCCAGTTCGCGCGCCTTTGGCAATAGCCCGTTGATACGCTCGCCCGCAGACACGATCAGATCCATGAGGATGCTTTTCAGGGCTTGGTCCCGGGTTTCGCCGACGGCCACTAGCGCGGTTGACGTCAGGTTGATTTCGGCACGCATCTGAAGGATCGTTTGCATTAGGGCGAAGTCGCCTTCAACCAGTTGCCCGAGGGTGTCGTTGAGGGTTTCGATCGCTTCTTCGCTGCCGATTGCTAGGTTGAACACGTTCTCGTCGGCCAGTGTTGCAAGGCGTCGTTCCGCCTCGGCGCTCAGGATGCGCAGTTCTTCGACCATTGTGCGAATCTTCGCTTCATTGCGGAATTCCTCCTGCCGCACCGAGGTCATCTGAGCCAAGGCATCATCGATTTTCGCGAGGATCGGCTTGAACTCTTCCGCGGCGCTGTCACCCAGCGCTACGACCGCCTGGCGGGTCGTGGCAAGGTGCTCTTCGATCTTTGTCTGGCCTTGTGTAACTTCGCCTGAGGTTTCAGCAATCAGAAGGTCCATAAGGTCGTCCTTCAGGTGGCTCGAACTGCTGATCACCTGTGAGGTGTTCCTGAGGCCCGGGACATGCGTATCAGACAGAACGCCGAATTCGCCCTTGACCCCCTGGAACGCAAGATAGGAGACACCGACCGATGCGGCGATTAGCCCCACCATCGCAATGAGAGACAACGAAAGCTTCACCGCAATGCTTCCGACGAAATTCCTGATCTGGTCTTGCATTTTCACTCCGTTCTTGCTGCTCATGTTGGACGGGAGAGTTGAACAGGCCGGCGCACAGCGAGGCCGACCTAAGTTTCCATTTGGTCCGGGATTAACTCCCTAGGGGCTCGAAATGCCCATCCGCGGCGATCCGGGTCATGAAGACGGAGTCCATTCCCTGGTTGTCGCTAGGTCCGAAGTTGAGCGTCACACCTCCGAAGTCGACGGTCGAAAGCCCGTTCAACGCGCCCAGGAAGGTGTCACGCGTCAGTTCCTGCCCCACCGCCTTCAGTGCTTCGACACACAAGCGCCCAACGATATAGCCTTCAAGCGAGACAAAGCCGGGTTTCGCATCGGAGTTCACGGCTTTCAACGCCGTCTGGTATTGCGCCACGATGGGCAGAGACGCATCCCACGGGAACGGCACGACCTGGGAAATGATCACACCTTCCCCGTCTGCACCGAGTTCCTGGGCCAGTGCCTTCGAACCGACGAAAGAGATATTCACGAAGGTGGGTTCGAACTTGAGCTTTCGCGACAGGCGAATGAACTCCGCGATCGGCTTATAGGCGCCAACCATAACCACGGCGTCGGGGCCGGCCTTGCGGATGTCCAGAAGCGCCTGTTTCACAGCCACGGTGTTGC
>DDMF01000147.1:3452-5916 GCA_002340515.1 Rhodobacteraceae bacterium UBA2553
CCCCGGCGTTCGAGGGCGGCGGTCACTCCGTCCAACCCGACCCGCCCAAACCCGTCATCCTGGTAGAGGATGGCGATGTTCTTCATTCCCTGTTCATCCACGAGGTGCTTGATCCAGGCCTCGGTTTCGGCCGCGTAGGTGGCGCGAACGTTGAAAATGTTGCCGTGCGAGGCATCGCGCAGGAAACCGGCACCTGTGAAGGGGCCGATGAAAGGCATGCCCGCGGCACTGGCCACAGGCTGGGTCGCCTTCGAGGTTGGCGTTCCGACCGGGCCGACCAATCCGAGATGCGCATTGCCAGCAATCACCGATTTGACATGTGCGACTGAACGGTCGGGCTCGTAGCCGTCATCCAGACTCTCAAGCGACAGCGAGCGGCCATTGACGCCGCCGTTGCGGTTAGCTTCTTCGAAAGCGGCCAGGATGCCTTCACGCATGCCAATCCCGAGCGCCGCAGCGGGGCCATCCAGAGCGGCAACCTGTGCAAATTTGACCGTATCCGGCGAAACGCCTTCCTCGGCATGGCTCAAAGTGGCCGCACCGACGAGGAACAGTGGTGCGAGCAGGGATTTCTTGAGATTCATTTCGGTCTCCTGAGTTCGGAAATGCTGAGAAGATCGCCGAAAAGTGCTAATAAACATTGAAGAAACCTTCGATCTAGGCACCAGACACGTGAAAACCCCGGGCTCCGCGCATCAACGCCCCTCGAGACAGGAACCGACCCTGCTCCGCCTGGATGTGGCTGTGTTGTAGATACGTTTTGACTTAACCTGACCGTTGTTTTCAGCTCGGAACGGGAGCGTGGATTCCGTTTCAGTCGATGGCCAGCTTTCGAATTGCGCCTTCATCAGATGAAGATTTGTACTGAAGGTCGGCTTTCCGCGCTCCAAGCAGAAACTACCTGTCGCGATGTGCTGAGACTGTTCCTTCGGCCCGAAACAGTGAACGGATAGATTGTCAGCTTAGCAGACATTGAGCGGTCGATTACATCAAAACCCGAACAATGGCTTTTCTTGTGTGACATCCTTGCGGCCACCTGCCCCCAACACCCAAGCCTCGCGTCCCTCAATCACCACGACACCTATCCCTTTCCCATGCCCTGCCCCCGTGTCGATATTCAGGCGATTGCCGTAATGTGTGACCTCATCCACGGGCGTATGCCCATGCACGATAAGCGGCCCGTGATCGGCGTTTGAGTTGTGGAATTCCTGCCGGATCCAGACCAAATCATCCTCAACTTGATCGTCCAGCGCCACGCCGGGGCGGATCCCCGCGTGCACAAAACACAAATCCCCCACACGGTGCATCACCGGAAGCGCCTCAAGATAGTCGCGATGCGCCTTAGGAACAGCGGCTAGGGCCGCGGCATGAAGCTGATAGGTGCGAATACCCTCAGCCACCTCAACCCCGTAGCTCGCCATCGTCTCAATCCCGCCGATGCGCGGATGGAACCAGTTGAAATCATAGAGTAACATGTGATCCACCATCGGAGTGTCGCGCAAAAACATAGCCGCCATCCGGTCGTGATTGCCCTTCAGCACCACCCAGTTTTCACCAGCGACTTGCCCCTCCATCAGATACTGGATCACCCCGAAACTGTCTGGCCCTCGATCCACAAGATCGCCCACATGCACAATCGGCGCATCCATGTCGCCACAGCGCGCGCGATCCTCTGCGATCAACGCATGGGCCACCTTCAGCTTGTCCAAATGCCCGTGAATATCCCCAATAGCGTAAACCCGATCCATTTCGATGCCTCTTTAGCTGCGGTGCCAAGCGCGCCCAAATTCCCCGCGACCCCAAAAGGTCAGCCCGGCACAATGGGCGATATAGAAAACGTGTAACAGGGGAACACCTTATGAAACAAGCAATTGCCGAGTTTATTGGCACCATGACATTGGTGTTGTTTGGATGTGGCGCAGCCGTGATTGCGGGCGGAGATATTGGGCTAAGCGGGATCAGTTTCGCCTTTGGCCTTGCGCTGATTGGCATGGCCTATGGGATTGGAAACGTCTCTGGCTGTCACATCAATCCGGCTGTGACCATTGGTGCGGTGATCGCAGGGCGGCTCGATCTGTCCAAAGCGAGCACCTATGTTTTCGCGCAAATCGCCGGTGCTATTGTTGGTGCGGCAGTGCTGTTTGTAATCGCCAGCGGCAAGGGTGGCGGCTTTGATGTGGCGACGTCCGGCCTTGGTCAAAATGGTTGGGGGGCTGGGTATTTGCACGAATACAATATGACCTCGGCCTTTGTGTTTGAACTGGTCGCGACCTTCCTGTTTGTGGTGGTGATCTTGGGATCCACCGGGGCTGGCGCGCCAGGTGCAGTTGCCGGTATCGCGATTGGCCTGACGTTGGTGGTGATCCACTTGGTTGGCATCAATGTGACTGGCGTGTCGGTGAACCCCGCCCGTTCCATCGGCCCTGCGCTTTTCGCCGGTGGCCATGCGATCAGTCAGTTGTGG
>DDMF01000147.1:5962-10078 GCA_002340515.1 Rhodobacteraceae bacterium UBA2553
CGCACCAATTTTGGGCGCAGCGGCGGCGGGTGCGCTGTTCAAATCCGGTCTGCTTGATCGCGAGTAATCCAACAAAAAAAGGCCCCGACATCATGCCGGGGCCTTTTTCTATCTCTCAAATCAAATCAGACATCAAAGGCAAGTGGCGTTACGGCATTGAACAAACCGGTGTCGGTCAGCGCGCCCAGAACATTTGCCGGGATCGGATTGTCGACATACAAAAGCGCAATCGCAGCCCCGCCAGTTTCTTTCCGTCCCAAGGTGAAATTCGCGATATTCACGCCGTTTTCGCCCATGGTTTTGCCCAACGCACCAATAATGCCCGGTACGTCATCATTGGTGGTGTAAAGCATATGGTTGCCGATCTCAGCGTCGATGTTGATGCCTTTGATCTGGATAAACCGTGGTTTCCCATCTGAAAATACCGTCCCCGCGATCGAGCGTTCGCGGCTGTCTGTGACCACAGTCACCTTGATATACCCATCAAAGGAACCGCCCTTGGATTGCGTGGTGGTTGAGGTCTTGATGCCCCGATCCGCCGCCACAACAGGGGCCGAAACCATATTCACATCAGGGGTTTGCGGCTTCATCAGACCTGCGATCACAGCACAGTCCAGTGCCTTCAGGTTCATCTCGGACGCCACACCATCGTAAAGGATGTTCACAGCCTTGATCGGCTCATCTGTCATCTGGCCCACAAACGCCCCAAGATGTTCCGCAAGCTTGATCCACGGCCCCATGACCTTGGCTTCTTCAGCCGTGACCGACGGCATATTGAGCGCGTTTTGCACGGCACCTGTCAGCAGGTAATCTGACATTTGCTCGGCCACTTGCAGCGCCACGTTTTCCTGCGCTTCGGTTGTCGCCGCCCCAAGATGTGGGGTGCAGACAACATTTGGCAGGTTAAACAGCGCATTTTCTTTGGCAGGCTCTTCGGCAAAAACGTCGAAGGCAGCCCCGGCCACATGACCCGACTTCAACAGATCAGCAAGCGCCTCTTCATCCACCAGGCCACCACGGGCACAGTTGATGAGGTAAACACCATCCTTCATCATCGCGATCGCATCTGCATCAACGATGTTGCGGGTGCGATCGGTCAAAGGTGTGTGCAGGGTAATAAAGTCCGCACGCTTAAACAGGTCTTCCAGCTCAACNNACCACGGGCACAGTTGATGATACGCACACCTTTCTTCGTCTTTTCAAGGGCTTCACGCGACAGGATGTTCTTTGTCGCCTCAATCATCGGCACATGCAAAGTGATGAAATCCGACCGGGTCAACAGCTCGTCCAGCTCAACTTTTTCGACACCCATTTTGTCAGCTTTCTCTTCCGACAGGAAGGGATCATAAGCGATGACTTTCATCTTCAGGCCCAGCGCGCGATCACAGACGATGCCGCCAATGTTGCCCGCGCCAATCACACCCAGCGTCTTATTGGTCAGCTCAACACCCATGAATTTCGACTTTTCCCATTTGCCCGCATGGGTCGAAGCAGACGCCTCTGGGATCTGACGCGCAACCGCAAACATCATGGCAATCGCGTGTTCCGCGGTGGTGATCATATTGCCGAATGGCGTGTTCATAACGATCACGCCTTTCTTGGAAGCTGCTGTTTTATCAATATTATCCGTGCCAATCCCGGCACGCGCGATCACTTTCAAATTGGTCGCGGCCTCCAGAATGGTGGGCGTCACTTTGGTGGCAGACCGAATGGCAAGACCATCATATTCGCCGATCAGCGCGGCCAATTTTTCTTTGTCTTTGCCAAGCTCGGGCATGAAATCCACATCAATGCCACGGTCGCGGAAAATCTGTACGGCGGTTTCCGAAAGCTTGTCGGATACGAGAACTTTGGGGGCCATGTGCTGGGCTCCTATTCTTTAAAGTTTTGCAAGACCGCGGACCCAAAACTTTAAACTCTTTAAAGGCCTGAGAGGCAAAGGTTTAAAGTTTTTACAGGGTCCAGCGAGGAATGTTTAAAGTTTTTGGGCGCCTTAAAGCACCGCGATTTCCGCGTTGAACGCCCAATCAAGCCACGGCATCAGCGCCGCCACATCAGAGGCTTCAACCGTGCCACCACACCAGATGCGAAGACCGGCGGGTGCGTCGCGGTACGCGCCCACATCCAAGGCCACGCCTTCGGCCTCAAGCCGCTTGGCGACCGCCTTGGCAAAGGCCGCCCCATCGGTGATGCGCGCGTCATTGAACTTCACACAGACCGAGGTGTTGGACCGGGTCGCCGCGTCCTCCGCAAGGAAGTCGATCCAATCGGTGGCCTCGACAAATTTGGTGACCTCAGCCGTGTTGGCATCCGCGCGGGCGATCAGCCCTTGCAGTCCGCCAACCGAACGCGCCCAATCAAGGGCAAACAAGTAGTCTTCAACTGCCAGCATCGAGGGCGTGTTGATGGTGGCACCAGTAAAGATACCGTCGATCAGCTTGCCGCCTTTGGTCATGCGAAAGATTTTCGGCAGGGGCCATGCGGGCACGTAAGTCTCAAGACGTTCAACAGCGCGGGGCGACAGGACAATCACGCCATGCGCCGCTTCGCCGCCCAGCACTTTTTGCCAAGAAAACGTGGTCACATCCAATTTGTCCCACGGCAAATCCATCGCAAAGGCCGCGCTGGTCGCGTCACAAATCGCCAGACCTTCGCGGTCGGCCGGGATCCAGTCGCCATTGGGAACCCGCACACCCGAGGTGGTGCCGTTCCACGTGAAGACAACATCATTGTTGAAATCGACCGAGGCCAGATCCGGCAGCTCGCCATAATCGGCAACCTTGGCAACTGCGTCCAGTTTCAGCTGTTTGTTCACGTCAGTGATCCAGCCAGAGCCAAATGATTCCCACGCCAGCATTTCCACGCCGCGTGCGCCCAAAAGCGACCACATCGCCATTTCCATCGCACCTGTATCAGAGGCGGGGACAATGCCGATTTTGTAATCTGCGGGGATGCCAAGCACGTCACGTGTGCCTTCAATCGCTGCCTTCAGCTTGTCTTTGCCGATGGCGGCGCGGTGCGAACGGCCCAAGGCAGCGTCCGACAAAGCATCCAAAGTCCATGTGGGGGGTTTGGCACAGGGGCCAGAAGAAAAACGCGGATTTGCCGGGCGCGTCGCCGGTTGCTGATTAGCCATTTCTGCTATCCTTACAGATAAATGCCCTTCGTTGGGGAAGGGTGTCCCGAGGACCGAGTTAAGGCGCGCGGACGGATCGCACAAGCACAAAAATGTCGGTATTCGCCGGTGATGCGTCGAAATCTGGCACCAAATGGCGACTATCGGAAACTTTTGACACTCTTGTACAAGTGGGTTTTGCGGCGAAATTTCGGATTTTGCCTTGCGAAGGCGCATAAAATACCTCCTTTTGTGCGCAACACCTGCCCCCCTGAGGAAAGCTGACACATGTATACCGCCACGCTCATGACTGCCCCCACCGCTCGCAATCTGGATGCCGCCTTGGTGGACAGCCTGCGCAATGCCTGGGGCGGTGGGGATGCGGTCTGGTTGTCGCCCGATGAAGCGGCAGAGTTTACGCTGGCCAAGATGCCCGACAATCGTTGGGACGTCTGGGCGGACCTTCAGGACATGAGGGTTGATCTGGTGATCCTGCCATCTGATGCACGGCGCAAAAAGATGCTGCTGGCCGATATGGACAGCACGATGATCCAGCAGGAATGTATTGATGAATTGGCGGACGAGGCGGGCGTGGGCGCGCGCGTGAAAGACATCACCGCCCGTGCGATGAACGGCGAGCTCGACTTTGACGGCGCGCTGAAAGAACGCGTGGGTCTGTTGAAGGGCCTGTCTGAAGGCGTGATTGGCGATGTCATTGAGAAACGCATCACCTTCATGCCCGGCGGCGCGGCGCTTTTGGCGACAATGAAAGCAAACGGAGCTTACGCGGCATTGGTCTCTGGCGGTTTCACCGCCTTCACGGGCCATGTGGCAGAGGCGCTTGGCTTTGACGAAAACCGCGCCAATACATTACACGTTGAAAACGGTCAGCTGACCGGCACTGTGGGCCTTCCCATCTTGGGCCGCGAAGCAAAGGTGCAAGCGTTGAAAGAGATTTCCACGCGCCTTGGCCTGACACATGCCGACGTCATGGCCGTGGG